>JANXTN010000074.1 GCA_025352435.1 Ferruginibacter sp.
TTACAATATGATAGGCAGTTTCACCGTCCAGTTGCTGTATATACTCACCTAAATCTGTTTCTATGCTTTCTATACCGTGCTTCTCTAAACTATCATTCAGGTGAATTTCCTCCGTCACCATACTCTTGCTTTTTACAAGCGTTTTGCAGTTTTTTGCTTGGCAGATTTTTATAATTTCTGCCATTGCCTGCTCTGCATTTTCAGCCCAAATAACTTTGCCTCCACGCTTGGTAAAATTCACTTCAAACAATTCGAGCTGCTGGTCTAGTGTTTCAAGTGCACGCCATTTTGTGTTCTTTGCCCGTTCCCTTGCCAGGTGCTCATTCACAAATTGTTCTTTTCCCTTTGGAACCACGGCGTTATAGCGACCAATATTAAAATTTATCTTTTTACGGTGATCCAAGTCAGCAGCTTTCGCTGTGCTTTTCTCAATAAATAAATCGGAGGTTTCAGACATATTGTTTTCGTATTCTTACTTTTTTATTTTACTACTCCCAGTTGTTTCCCCACTTTTATAAAAGCCGCAATCGCTTTATCCAAATGCGCTTGTTCATGTGCAGCACTCAACTGTACACGTATGCGAGCCTGCCCTTTCGCAACTACAGGAAAAAAGAATCCAATCACATAAATCCCTTCTTCCAACAACTTTGCAGCAAAGGTTTGTGCAACCACTGCATCGTATAACATGATGGGAACTATCGGATGCTCACCGGGCTTTATATCAAAACCTGCAGCCGTCATTTTCTCTCTAAAATAAGTTGTATTGTATTCCAATTTATCTCTCAGTTCTGTCGTTTCACTCAGCATATCCAGCACCGCAATAGATGCACCCACAATACTTGGCGCAAGCGTGTTCGAAAATAAATATGGCCTACTGCGCTGGCGCAACATTTCTATCACTTCTTTTTTGCCACTGGTAAAACCACCACTTGCACCGCCCAGTGCTTTTCCTAAAGTGCCGGTAATAATATCAATTCTTCCTACCACATTTCTGTGTTCATGCGCTCCTCTTCCTGTCTTGCCAAGAAACCCAGAAGAATGACATTCATCAATCATTACAATCGCATCGTATTTATCTGCCAGGTCGCAAATTTTATCAAGCTGTGCTATCGTTCCATCCATGCTAAAAGAGCCATCAGTCACAATTATACGGCTGCGCAAACCCGCCGATTCTTTTAATTTCTCTTCCAGATCTGCCATGTTATTGTGCTCATATCTGTACCGCTGCGCTTTGCACAAACGCACACCATCTATTATACTTGCATGGTTAAGCGAATCACTAATTATTGCATCCTGTTCATTAAACAAAGGTTCAAATACACCACCATTCGCATCAAATGCTGCGGCATATAAAATAGTATCTTCTGTTCCCAAAAACTGTGATAATTTCTTCTCCAGTTCCTTATGTATATCCTGCGTACCGCAAATAAAACGTACACTGCTCATGCCATATCCATGGTCATCTATCGATTTTTTTGCAGCTTCAATCACTTTTGGGTGAGCAGATAAACCAAGGTAATTATTGGCACAAAAATTCAGAACCTGCTTGCCATTCACCGTTATTTCCGCACCTTGTTCGCTTGTAATTATCCGCTCAGTTTTAAACAACCCTGCGTCTTTTATTTCGTTAACTTCTACGCCTACACGGCTCGCAAATGCACTGTTCATGTATATTATTTTGTTGATTACAAAAATAGCCATTTTTATAGCTTGGTTTCATAACTAACCTGCTAAAAAAGGAACATTTGGGGCTTTCGGCTGTAAATCATTGTTGGACATTTGTCCGCTGCCCGCTTACAATCTTTTTGCCCAAAGGCAGCAAAAAGGATTTTCAGCTAAGCAGCGCAGCCTTTCAGCAGTATAACTTTTCTCAACTTTTAAGGAATTGGAAAATTAATTTCTATGGATTGTAACTTTTGTTTGTCGGCTGTCGTTCAACTATAAACTGCACAACTTGCAATAACTTTACGGATTACTTTTTTTAACCACTGCATGACCGAGAAAGAATATAATGATTGTGTGAAACTATACGCAGATAATGTGTATCGTTTTATCCTGAAAAATCTTCGAAACGAAGAAGATGCAAGGGATGTGGTGCAGGGTGCTTATGAAAAAATGTGGATCAGTAGGGAAAAAGTTGATAATGATAAATGCAGAAGTTTTTTGTTTACCGTGGCTTATAATAATATGATAGACCACATTCGCAAGAACAAAAGAATTGTATTAAAAGAGGAGTTTACAGATAATGCTTTGGGCAGCGGTGGACAACAGCAAAATGCAAAAAGAATTTTGAATGAAGCGCTCAGCAAACTCAGCGAAACACAACGAAGTCTTGTAATGCTGAAAGATTACGAAGGCTACAACTATGCAGAAATAGGAGAAATAACCGGATTAAATGAAAGCCAGGTAAAAGTGTATTTGCATAGAGCCAGGTTACAATTAAGAGAATACATAGTGAAACCGGAAAATGTAATTTAATACCCTAATAAAATAAACGATGCTCATCAACCGCAACAATTACGAAACTTTTTTTCTGCTTTATGCAGATGATGAGTTGTGTGCAGAAGAACGCACTGCGGTTGAAAACTTTGTAGCAGAAAATGAGGATCTGCGTGGAGAATTAAATTTAACCTTGGCATCTGTATTACCTGCAGATGATTTTTCTTTCGATCTAAAAGATTCTTTATACAAAAACAGTTTTGTAGATGGCACCTTGCAGGAAAAACTATTGCTTAAAATAGACAATGAATTATCTGCTAAGGAAGTAAATGAATTAGATAAAAGCATTGCTTCAAATCCATCAGCGTTAAAAGAAGAGGAATTATTATCAGCTGCAAAGCTTGATGCAACTGAAATTATTAGCTTTCCAAAAAAGGAATTATTATATAAAAAAGAACGAGATGCAGTTGTAGTTTTTAGAATGGTAAGATGGGCTGCAGCAGCCATTCTGATTGGCTTTGGGCTATTCTTTGGTTGGTCGCTTTACAGTAAAAAAGCGATTCCCAATACCGAAGTTGCAGCGAAACCGATTACAAGACCTAGCAGTGATGAAACAGCAAATTCGCAGATTAGGAAAGACCAAATTGTTGACACCAATACGTTAGAAACTCCCGACAAGGAAAATAGTAAATCAACAAATACTGCAGCTGCAACGGTTAAAGAAAATAAAACACTACCAGAAGACCAAACTTTAGACAAGAAAAAGGATGCTGGAAATGCACAAGAATTAGCAACAAACATTGAAGTACAAAAAACGACCCAG
>JANXTN010000121.1 GCA_025352435.1 Ferruginibacter sp.
AAATGATATTAAAGAAGCCGTGGCAACATATACAGGTCGTGCTGCAGAAAAACTCCGCAGGCAGAAAAGTGCGGCTACCATTATTAGTGTATTTGTAGTTACAAAAGAGCCTTCAAATGAGGGAAGATTTAGACATGGAAATACAATAAGTCATTACTCCATTTTACCCATTGCAACATCTGCAACAAATGAATTGATAAAAGTAGCTACGGGTCTGGTTGATAAAATATTTTTAAAAGATAAGCAATATAAAAAAGCAGGCGTAATGCTTAGCGGATTGGTGCCTGATGAAACCATACAGGTTAATCTTTTTGTATCAGAAAATAATAATGGCAAACGAATATTGATGGAAATGATAGACAATATCAATTTCTCAATGAGAGATGATGTGGTAAAATTTGCTGCAAGCGGCACAAAACGAGACTGGAAAATGCGGGTAGAAATGCGCAGTCCCCGCTATACAACGAGGTGGGAAGAAATGTATGAAGTGCATTAAGGTAAATTTTTTTGGGGCTGTGAAATAAAAAACGCTTTTGAACAGTTGATCGGGCTATGCGTTGCAAGATTTTTTTCGTTCCTCAAAAAAGGATTTCCACTTCTATCCCGCAGCTATTGATAAGTATAACTTTTTAAACTTTAATTAAGTCGGATAAGATATTATTCTCTAAACAATTTTTTTTGTTTGGTAACAAAAGTAGGTTTCTGAAGATGCAACCCGCAGGCAGCATTTAATTTATCCGCAAGCTCGACAGTCAGTTCTGGTGATGTTGCTTCATCATGCATGTGCATAAAAAAATACAATTCTTTTAAACCATTATCCAACCAATATTTAATTCTTTCTATCCATTCATCTATTCTGGTATCATCAGTTTTATGCAAACTATTTCCTACATAACGTATAAAAGTTTTTGGCATGGTGAGTTGCATATGTGCGCAATCTCTTCTGCCTGCAGTATCTGTAATTACTGCACCCATTTTTAATTTTTTTAGCGTATCGAAATATTCCTCACTAATGGCTGCATCATTAAACCACTCCGGATGGCGTACTTCTACAAAAAAAGAAAGGTCTGTAGGCAATGATTTTAAATAATCAAATAGTTCTGCTTTGCGTTTTGGTGAAAATTTATCACTCAGTTGAATAAATATAGGCCCAAGGTGCTCCTTAAATGCAGAAATGCCTTTTAAGAATTCATCGCTAATTGCTTCTTTACCTTTTAGGCTACCAAAGTGAGTAACACTATTTACCATTTTAGGACAAAACTTGAAGTCTTTTTTCGCTGCCTTATCATTCCATTTTTGTATCATTTCCTCACCATAAATTTTATAATGAGTAGCATTTAATTCTATGCTGTTGTAATGTTTTACATACTCCTGCAAAAAATCTTTTTCTTTAGTTTTAAGTGGATAAATTTTGCCAACCCATTCCGGTCTGCCCCACTTTGCACAACCCATATACACTTTAGGGTGAGCAACAGCTTTACCTTTTAAAACAGTTTTATTTAAAAGCGGTTCATCGGGTAAAGTGAAATCAATTTTATCAAGTTCTACTACTGGTACTCTTCCAAATTCCATAATAATAATTTTAGGAACGTTTTAATAATTTTTCATAGCCCGCAATATTCATCATCACCAACAACATACCATAAAAAATATCTTCAACAGGAATGGTATAAATGCGGATAGCAAGGTTCTGTGCGTTGTTGTAAGTTATTACAGGTATATAGGTTAGGAAACCATTGACAATTAAAAAAGGTAGAAGTATCACTAGATAGGCAACCAGAAAAGCCTTTGTATTAAATGCTACAAAATAGTTTCTAAAAAGAAAGAAGATAAAAATAAAGCCGGCTAGAAAAATAGAGGTATAAAAAGTATAATACAAATGATGAGTAAAAATAGAAAAGATTAAAAGCGCTAAACCCAAGACGAATAAAATATTCTCACTTGCCTTTGTTGTTTTTAATGCGGGGAAATAAGTATGGATACATTCATAAATAAAAGTGCAACAATAAGGAACTATAAAAAAGAAAAGTACTTCTTCCAAGGGCAGATTATAAATAAAAGTTTTAGCTAAAACATATTGGTCATTAAAAAACCAAACGTGCAAATTGGTGAATATCATATCCCAAACAATGTAAAAAACTGAAGGCAATAGCATTGCTATAAAAACGGCTTTCCACTTTTTATAGAATGCAACTTTTTTATCAAAGCTTAATGTAAACGGTCCTACGAGAGAGCAAAGTAGGATAAAGAAATATGTGTAGTGGGTATTCAAATTTTAAATTTATTTATAAATATATGATGAAATAAATTTCACAAAATATTTTGATAATAATGTATGCGCATAAATAAAAAGTATGCGTATATTTATTTTATGAAAATAAGACTGAATATTACGATAGAAGAAAATATATTATCTGATGTAAAGTTATATGCTTCAAAACAACACACCAGTGTATCAGAATTAGTAGAAAATTATTTTACCACGCTAACAAAAACACCTAAGAAAAAAAATATTATTCAACTGATAGAGAATATGAAACCACCGGCTATTGATAAAAATGCAGATTTAAAAGAAATTTTTTATAAGGAACAATCTGGAAAATATGGCTTTTAAAGTATTTATAGATGCTAATATTCTACTGGATTTTACACTTCAGCGCACCCATTATAGTGAAGCAAAAAAACTGATAGAGTTAGTGATTAATGATGAAATACAAGCCTATATTAGCCCTGCTATTGTTCATATTGTTGGATATTGGCTTACAAAATCTTACGGCGCTAAAAAAGCTAAAGAAATATTGCTAACCTTGCTCATAGATATAAAAGTGATCGATATTAATCATAGTGTTAGTATTAATGCGCTCCACTCAAAAATAAATGACATTGAAGATGCATTGCAATATTATTGTGCACTACATCACAAATTAGATTATTTTATTACAAGAGATGGTCAATTAAAAAAAGAAGGTATTCCCGCCTTACCTGTTTACGGGCTAAGTGAATTTTTAAAAATGAAATCTCTTTGAATTTACCAGTTGATAAATTCTTTTAATTTGGGATGAGTTAATAATTTGAATAGAATAATAAGCCAGGCAGCAATAATAAACCATGTAGAGAAAGTTAAGACTTTATCAGCATTGGAGTATGTAATATCTTCTGCAGGCAACAAATGCTTCCAAACAATACCCAATAATTAATAGTATTAGGGCGTGTTTTAGTTTCATATTTTAAAAAAGTAAGGCTTAATTCGTGAGACGCCTGCGTGAGGGATTGCAGCTCTGTACCCCACAGGAGCCGCAGGCGACGAGGAGTACAGGCGGAAAGCCCTGTGCGCCAGGACAGGGCGCAAGCCCAAATAGTTTTAAAAAACTTTTCTTGCTTTATCTGCCTTTACTT
>JANXTN010000127.1 GCA_025352435.1 Ferruginibacter sp.
CAGATAAAGTTTATTGCAAGACTCTTTTGTATAATGCCTCATATTGCGGAACAATATTATCAATACTAAAACGCTCTGCCTGTTTTAAGGCATTTGTTTTAAATTCCTTGTAAACCAATTCATCTTTCAAGATTTTTATGGCGTTTTTTGCCATGTCTATCACATCGCCTACATTACTCATGTAGCCGCAATTTCCATCAATAATAATTTCGGGCAAACCACCGGCGTTAGATGAAATAACGGGTACCTCTGCTGCCATTGCTTCTAAAGCTGCAAGCCCAAAGCTTTCGTATTCACTCGGCAACAAAAACAGATCTGCAATAGGCAATAAATCTTCCATCTGTTCCTGCTTCCCTAAAAATTTAATATCATCTTTATTAGTGCAATCTCTTGTCATGGCCTCCAGCTCGGGTCTTTCAGGTCCATCACCAATCAGTAATAATTTAGAAGGAATTTCTTTTGCAACCAGTTGAAAAATTTTAATTACATCTCCAACTCGTTTTACCTTTCTAAAATTAGATGCATGCACTATAATCCTTTCACCATTGGGAGCTATTAATTTTTTAAAAGCATCAATCGGTTTTTTGTGAAAACGTTTTACATCCACGAAATTATAAATTACATCTATCTCCTTATCAATTTTAAAATTGCGATATGTTTCCTCTTTTAAATTTTTAGAAACAGCGGTAAGTGCATCACTCTCTTCCATTGAAAAAGTAACCACCGGACTATAAGTTTTATCTCTGCCTACCAATGTAATATCAGTACCATGTAATGTAGTTATAACCGGTATTTTTTTATTTTGCTTTGCAAGAATTTGTTTTGCCATGTATGCTGCAGCTGCATGTGGTATTGCATAATGCACGTGTAGCAAGTCTATATCCTGATTTTTTACTACATCAACCATGGCACTTGCAAGGGCTGTTTCATAAGGTGGAAAGTCAAATAGCGGATATGTGGGTACCCTCACTTCGTGGTAAAATATATTTGCCTGAAAACCGCCCAACCTTACAGGCTGTTGGTACGTTATAAAATGGATATTATGTCCCTTATCTGCTAATGCTTTGCCAAGTTCTGTGGCTAAAACACCACTACCACCAAAAGTAGGGTAACAAACAATTGCTATGTTCATAAAATAAAACGGTTACAAAATGTGTTGCAATGTAATCATTAAAAAGAATGCTGGGAATGCTATGCAGTTCCCAGCAAACTTTATATATCCTTTAAAAAATTTTTTTTGAATTTGATATATCTATTCCCATCTTATGGTAAAAGAGTAAATTTGTCTT
This sequence comes from Ferruginibacter sp., assembly GCA_025352435.1. Lineage (GTDB taxonomy): Bacteria > Bacteroidota > Bacteroidia > Chitinophagales > Chitinophagaceae > Ferruginibacter. The sequence goes on from JANXTN010000127.1 coordinate 1,290, forward strand.
ATAAACATTATTTACATGAAATTATTTCTGTCGTTTTCAGTTTTGTTCTTTTTTGCAACGCTTACAAAAGCACAACCATCTTTGAATATTAGTTACATCTCCGATAGTACACAAATTAAAAATTTGGCTGATGAAGTAATGATTCGTAGCACTGCATATAAAAACCTGCGGACTCTGTGTAAAGAGATCGGACCTAGACTTAGTGGCTCATCCAATGCTTTAAGAGCTGTGTATGCAGGTAAAAAAATGCTGGAAGCCGCAGGTGCTGATACTGTTTATTTGCAGCCCTGCATAGTGCCACATTGGGTAAGAGGTGCAAAGGAGGAAGGCTATATTTTAATAAACGGAACAAAGGAAAAAATAAAACTTACCTCTCTTGGTAACAGTGAAGGGACTAATGGTAAATTAATAAACGCAGACGTTGTAGAAATTAAAAAGATGGAAGATATTTCCCGTGTAAACGTGAAAGGTAAAGTTGTATTGATCAACATTGAAATGAATCCTACTTACATTAAAACTTTTCGTGCGTATGGCGAAAGCGGTGTTGGTAGAAGGGCAGGACCATCTTTGGCAGCAGAATATGGAGCTGTTGCCGTAATGGTAAGATCTCTTGCAAGTAATGAGGATGATCACCCTCACACGGGTGCAACTGTCTACAACGATTCTTTTCCTAAAATCCCTGCTGTTGCAATAAGTACGCAAATGGCAAATAAAATAAGTAGTGTTTTACAGTCTGGGAAAACGGTAAAGGCAATGATAAAGTCCAACTGTAAAATGATCGGCACAGCAAACTCTTTTAATGTTATTGGAGAAATTAGAGGTGCAAAATTTCCCGCACAAATTATTACCGTTGGCGGGCATTTAGACAGCTGGGATTTGGCTGAAGGTGCGCATGATGATGGTACAGGAGTAGTACAAAGTATAGAAATTATTAGAAGTATAAAAGCACAAGGAATAAAGCCTTTAAGAACCATAAGGGCTGTACTTTTTATGAATGAAGAAAATGGTGGTGGTGGTTCCAAAGCATATCTGCAAAATGCAAAGCAAAAAAAAGAACAACACATCTTTGCTCTGGAAAGTGATGCAGGTGGCTTTACTCCACGTGGTTTTAATTTAGACATGTCTTTAGAAAAAGAACAAAAAGTAAAAGAATGGGCTCCTTTATTTTATCAATACGGTGTGTATGATTTTAAAGAAAAAGGAAGTGGTTCAGATGTTGGACCGCTAAAGGAAATTGGAACATCCCTTGCAGGATTGCAAACTGACAGCCAACGTTACTTTGATTTGCACCATGCAGAAACGGATGTGTTTGAAGCAGTAAGTAAAAGGGAGCTTGATTTAGGTGCAATGAATATGGCCGCATTAATCTGGCTAGTAAGTGAATACGGTTTATAATTTAAAAAAATAATTGATTATGGAAACAAAAAATGATTTTTCTTCAGATGGAAACAAAGTAGTGTTGAAGAAAAAAAGTGGATGTGGTAGATATATTATTACAGCATTTTTTATGGTTTTAATTTTTGGTGGCGCTTATTTTTACTGGAAATATTATTATACCTACAGCGACGGGTTCCGATCAGGAATGTTACAAAAATTATCTCATAAAGGTAACCTGATGAAAACCTATGAAGGCGAGTTGGTATTAAGCAGTGTATCATCTACCAACAACGTGCCTTTAGCATCTGAAAAATTTTATTTTTCTATAGAGATTGATAGCCTCGCAAAAAGAATGATGGATTATGAAGGCAAAAAAGTGAGGGTTCACTACTTACAAAAAAAGGGAACCCTTTCGTGGCGGGGAGATAGTGAATATATTGTAGATGCAGTTACAATTGAACCTTAATTTATAAAAAACCTGAATACATTAAAAATATTGTCGGTAGCTTATGAAGCTCCGGCTTTATTTTTTTCCACTCGCTTACAGGCATTGTTTTTACTGATTCATTTACACCAGTTAAATTAACTGCAACGCAAAACAATGTTTTATTATCGCAGGTTTTTAATATGCTTTCTACAAGCTGGTTATTTCTATATGGGGTTTCTATAAAAATCTTTGTACTGTTATTTTTTTGAGAAGATATTTCCAATTCTTTTATGCGTTTTGTTCTCTCATTATTATCAATAGGTAGATAGCCTACAAAATCAAATTGCTGCCCATTCATGCCACTTGCCATTAACGCCAGTAAAATTGAATTTGGACCTACCAGCGGCTTAATTACACATTTTAATTTTTGTGCAGCTGCGATTAATATCTGTCCCGGATCTGCTACTCCAGGGCAACCTGCTTCGCTGATGATGGCGATAGTTTTTTCTTCTTTTATTTTTTGAGTAAAGTTTTTTATTTCTTCGTCTTCTGCTTTATGTATGGCGAACCATTCAAAGGAATCAATAACGATTGATTTGTCCATCATTTTTAAAAATCGTCGGGCAGTTCTTTCGCTCTCAGCAAAAATTACATCACATTTTTTCACAGCATCTATAACATAGCTAGGAATGGTTTGCGAAGCATCATCTGCCAATACACAAGGGACTAAATATATATCTGCCATAACAAATTAAATGATTACCTGTGTTTCTCTTGCTTTATGTAAACTTAGTGTGGCAGCTATTACAGCATAAGTTGGTGCTACGAGCCAGCCCAATAGAGGAATTAGATGGATTAAATAAAATACCAGCCCATTACCAATTGCAAGCCCTTTATGCAGGCTGATAAACTCTATACTTTGATTAGTAGATAATTTATTCCTTTCACTGCTGTAATCAAGCATAGAAAATCCAAAATAATAACA
>JANXTN010000185.1 GCA_025352435.1 Ferruginibacter sp.
TTTTTACCGTAAAATTTAAAGTGTTTCATTTGAAGTTTTTAAATCTGTTAAACAGAATAATTAGCTATTAAATTTTAGTTTTATTAATTCTTGACCCTCCACATCATTTCTGTTTTCCACTTTCATATTTTAAGACGTTAAAGCTATAAAACAAATACCCAATTAATATTATTTTTTGATGAGGTTTATTCTTTCTCAGTCATCAGTAATAATTTAAAAAGTCTGTCCAATTTTCTTTCTTTGAATGTATTGTGTCTGGCAGTTACAGTTGCATGTAAATATTTTTACTAAAAATCTCCAGCTCAGGGTCTCGGGCTCCCATTAAAAGTAAAACACAATCATTTGTAAAATGGGTTCGTATTTCCTGTAAAAGATTTTTTTTATCCTCAACGAAAAAAGCTTTTTTGCCGAGTTTGCTGATCTCTGTTATTAAGTCATTGGCAGAAATATCTTTAACTGTGGTACCTCCTGCATAAAAAATTTCGCTCATCCATATCTCGTCATTTGGCCTAAGTGCTTGGGAAATTTCTTTTATAAAATCATCTTTTAAAAATCTTGTAGGGCCATAACCATGTGGCTGAAACCAAGCAATCACTTTGGGTGCAATTGGCTGACAAGCATTGATGGATGCAGCACATTTTGCAGGGTTATGCGCATAATCGTCAATTACCTTTATTCCATTTTTTTCGCCTAGCAATTGGTGCCTTCTATAAATTCCTTCATATGCCGAAAGTCCCTGAGCAGACTGCCGCAGAGAGATTCCAATTAAACTTGCTACAGCAACGGCAGCAAGTGCATTTTCCATATTGTGTTTGCCAATCGTTTTTAAATGAAACGGAACTTTGTTTATTTTAAACTGAATATTCATTCCGCTTTGGAATAAATCTGTAGCTTTAAAGCCTGCAGCATTTTCATCTGAGGAAAAATTATTTTGTTCATTTTGAGTAAGCGTTTTGGCTAATTTATTTGAAGCGTTTACAACAAACTTGCCGGTTGTATTTTTTTTAAAAATGGAAAATATATCCATTAATTCATTTATCTCCTGATGGTCTTTATCGATGTTCAACAACAAACCAATCTCCGGATGGTATTTCACAATGGAACCATCACTTTCATCAGCCTCAATGATAAGCCACTCCCCTTTTCCAACTTTTGCATTTCCTATTTTGCCCTGCTTAATAATGCTTACCAAACCAGCACCACTTATAATACCTGGCTCATAACCTGCAGTTTCTAATATTTGAAAGAGCATCCCACCCGTAGTGCTTTTACCCGATGTACCCCCAACAGCAATGGTTCTCTTGTTGGCAACAATGAGTGCCAACAAATCACTCCTCTTTATGATGGGAATTTTTAAGGCTTTCGACTTTATTACTTCGGCTACATTTTCTTCTACGGCTGTGGAAACAATTATTAATTGTATTGTATCACTTATTCCAATCCCGTTTTGTGGGAAAGAGGAAATACCTTCTGCTTTTAATTTTTCCTGGGTTTCATTGAAAGTTCCTTCAGTAAAATAACGATCACTACCACTTACTTTTTTTCCTGATCCTGAAAGGTATTGAGCCAATGCACTCATTCCTGCACCCGCAATTCCAATAAAAAAAATATGCTCAAAATCGTCTAACGATGTAATAATTTCCAAAATGTTTAATCTTTATAAAATCAATGTATGTTTTCTTTTGTGATTATTAAAGTTCTTCAAGCATTTTTAAATAATCGTATTGCTCTTCTTCATGCATTAGAACAATAGCTTTCCTGATTTTTTTTATTTGTGAATTATAAATGTTCTGCAGAGCAGTATTTTTATGAAGTTGTAAATTAAGTTCGTTTATTTTTTTACAGATATGTAATAATAAGTCAGGCTCAGTGGTTTTTTGGTTGCTATATTTTATATATCTGTTAGCTGTTCGCACAATTTTTCGAATTGTTTTTTTCGCAAAATATAACTGCGATTTATTTACAGTTAAAAACAATTCATCCAACATTTCTCTTACGCTTGCTATGTATACCCTTTCATCTTGTGCTCCAAATAAAAGATAGGTAAGGAGTTCTTTATTTTCTTTTTTAAATTTTGATACTTTTATACACAATTCCAGTAATGTTGCAGGTGGTAAACTTTCAAGTTCAGTTTTTATTTCTTTGAGCGAAGCTGTTTTCATGTTTAACTTTCAAAAAATTTAATGCAAGGCAAGTTTTTCCCTTACTTCCTCATCAATATAAGCAAGTACACACTTTTTAATATCCAAAGAAACATTGTAGATAAAAGTAAATTGGTCCGTAACAGATTTTGCTTCGATCAACTTGTTTTTTGTAGAAGTTTCTAAATTTCTTTCTGCAATTTCCATTTTTCTTTTTGCTAACAGTTGCTCTGTTTCTTTTGTAAAATGATCTTTCACATTTAAAATGTTTTCTGTTGAAGCCTCTACCAATTGTCCGTTTAGAATAGCATTTGTATTTTCTAAATTACTTATTGTGTCTGTTATTACAGGTAAAAAAATTGATGATTTGAAAATGCTTTTATCATCAGAAAGATAAAACGATAATGCAGAAAAATGAGAAGTTAAAATATGATTTAAAACCACAAATCTATACACTTGTTCTACATTTTTCTGAAACCTTTTGGGTTCGGACAACATTCTGTTAAAGGCATCTGAAACATTAGCCAAAGCAGTGAATACCTCTTTACGAAAGAGTTTTAATTCTTCTTTATCAATTAATGCTTCTGATGTAAAACAAAATGCAAGTTTTTTATAGTATGCTTTATTCTTTTGGGTAGCATCTTCCATATATTTTTTAATGGTTGTATGTTCCCAGGCGGGTACAAAAAATAAACTAGCTGCAAATGCAATGGCAGATCCTATGCTTGTGTCAAGTAGTCTATCGTAAAGTAATGATGCAACTGCTGATGGATAAATTAAATGAAAAAAAATCACAAGGTATGGGGTCATCAATAATACGCTTATAAAATATTTTGTGCGTATAAACATATAGCAGCCTGCCATAAAAAAAACCATAATTGCCATTAATGCAAGATTATTTTTTACAAGAAACAAAATGGTTACGCCTATTACCACGCCTATGAACGTCCCAATAAGTCTGTCCTTGTTTCTGGATTTTGTGAGGCTATAAGCTGGTTTTAAAATAACGATAATGGTAAGCAGGATCCAATAATTGTGGCCGATATGAAATGCGAGAGAAATCAGAAAACCTGCAAGTAAAGAAATACCAACCCTCAAGGAATGCCTGAATATATTGGAATTTAAATTGAGATTATTCAAAAATAAAACCGGGTCTATTGTTTGTGCCTCATTAAAATTTTGGGCAGTTAAAAAAGTATCATTTGAATTGCGCTGGTTTTTTTCGTAATGGGTGTAATAGTGTAGCCCTGTAATTTTTTGTGTGAGCCCTTTTATGTTACTTAGTATTCTTCCTAAACCTATAAAATCATTTAAATTCTTTTCGGTCATAAAATTTTGTCTTAAATCTTCAAACCGCTGTTGTATCACTTTTAGATTTTCTGTTGAACGGTCATTTGAATTAGAAGCATTGCCCGCTGAAACTGCAGATGCAATTTCTGAAAGTTCATTAGCCAGTATTAATAAATGGTTTCGGTATTCTTCTAAAATGCCTGTCTCATCAAATCTTTTGTGAAGTACTTCGTATTGCTGATAAGTGCTCATGACACTTTCAAAAAGATCCGATACATCTAAATAAATTTTAAGCAATGATCGCCCCGCTGTGGTAGAATTTTTGGTGATTGCACGTGTTTTAAAAAGTATTTCGTTTAAAGCATCTTGCTTAGCCTGTATTTGAATTTGCTGTAAGAGTAAGGATTTATAGGTTGTATCATAATCAGGGTGATCATCATAAAAAGAGGCCCTTGTTTGTAAATAATCTGCTACGCCTGTTAAATATTCTCCTGAAAGTTGCTGAATGATTTTATAGGGTTTTAAACTGTTTAGTGTGAGACTAAAAATTAAATACCACACACCTCCTATAAGAAGATAAAAAGCATGCAAGAAAACAGCAGAACCAACTAAAGTAGTTTGCATACTAAGCACCATAATAAGTAAAGCTGAAAGACCCACAGATGAAACCCTTGCGTTGTAAATGCTAAGCATGGAAAAAGAAAACCCGAATATGAAAATGATTAGTCCTGTTAAAATTGGAGACGAAAACGTGAAATTGGTAATGATGGATATGATAGTAATGATGACTGTGCAAAATAACATTCCATTTGCCCGGTGATGTATTGGTCCGGCACTGTCAGTAATACTTACACACAAAGCACCGGTAGAGAGGGCAATCCCAATAGGTAATTCATCGACATAGCCGAACAAAAATGCAGGCAAAACGATGCCGACCGTCATTCTTAAACCTTCGCTAAAAAAACGTCCGTTTATAAAATTTTTATACGCTTTTGAATTTATCATTAGTTATCTCGTCAATAGCTTCAAAAGTAGAAAGCTTTTTAATAGGGTTTAGTTATAATTACCATTAACGTTAGCTTTCTGGCACAGTTTTTAAAGGATGTAGGTAACTAAACTAACAAAAATAAAAATAAGCACTATGAAACAAATAACATTTATACTCTTAGCAATTACCATATTTGCTTCGTGTAAAAGAAAAGATACGCTGGAAACAGATAAAAATATTGTTATAATGACTGATACTACTAGAGCTGCGGGCAGTTATTTAAATGATACAGGTCTTGCAAAAAAGCCCGTGGCGGTTGCACCTGTTGCTGCAGCTCCTGTAGCAGCGACGTCCGCTCCAACGAGAAGAACAAATTCCAGACATCGTTCAAGTACCAGATATGGTAATTCAACAGCCACAACTAATAACTCTACTGTATATAATAACGGTGCAGGTACAACCGCCCAACCAACTAGACGTAGAGGTATTAGTAAAGCAGCAAAAGGCGCAATCATAGGTGGTGTAGGTGGTGCTGTTGTTGGTGGTGTTATAGGTAAAAATGTAAAAGGTGCAGCAATAGGTGGTGTAGTGGGTGCAGCAGGAGGTTATATCCTTGGTCGTTCAAAAGATAGGAAAGACGGTAGAATTCCTTAGTATATTGTTACAAAAAAATAAATTAATCTTTCAATTTATAAATATCCATTTCTTTGTATAAGAAATGGATATTTTAATTAAAACTCTAAGCATGTCAGCCTGCAATTTTACAGTACCCTTTACAAAATCTGTAACGGAGATATTAGAAAAAGCAAAACAAACAGTCGAGTCACAAGGTGGCAGTTTTACGGGAGATGAAAATGAAGGAAATTTCAACGTAAGTATTTTCGGCAACACAGTAATCGGCTCTTACGCTGCGAGCGGGCAATCGTTAAACATTGATATTACTGACAAACCTTTTTTGGTGCCTTGTAATATGATTGAAAACTTTTTAAAGAGTCAGTTGAATTAAACCTTAAAGGATAATTTTTATTAAAAAGAAGTGCTTTTTCAAGCACTTCTTTTTGTAAGTTTTAAAGCATACTTTTACATCCGAATTTGGTTTACTCATGATTATTTCATTAGTAATTAAAAGGGAATCCTGTTTAAATCAGGAGCTATCCCCGTAGCTGTAAATCGTTTTACTTAGGTAATAGTCTAAACAAATTATACCACTGTTGTTAATGACGGGAAGGGTGTTTAGATGCGATGAGCCAGAAGACCTGCCATTTTCAAATAATCAAAGCTTTCGGGTGAAAGGCCGTAGATGTATCAATTTGCTGCATTTGCATACGCCTGCTCATACGTAAGCTGTAATTTTTTA
>JANXTN010000228.1 GCA_025352435.1 Ferruginibacter sp.
ATTTTACAGAGGTATGCGCAGAGGTAACTTTTGAAACAAAAAGGAATATCTTTTATGGAAAAGAGGGTACTAGATGTTTGTCATGCGATGTACAAAAAATTGTTTCTACAACGAACCAAGCTCTATTATCTGAGAATATATCACTCCTTTCTGGAGAAAAACTGCGAAGGCTGTTATTACACAAAAAGCGAATGGCTTCAATAGCCAACTTTTTTGTTGAATGAAATAGTCCCTAAAATTGTTACTTTTATTCAGCCAGCAAAAATGTGTATATGATAAACAGAATGGACAGATTTCTTGAACAGACGATGGCATATTACCTAGACTTACACAACAAGCATGAGTTGATAGACGGAAATGAGTTGGACAGGTTCACTGTGTTTATAGACATGGATGATGGTTATTTGGCTTATCAGGTCTATGTTATCGATGAAACAAGAGAAACAGTCATCTTAGATTTTGAACCTGATAAGGAGCGATTTATAGTTTTTTATGAGGCATACTTACAGGTAGAAGCGACAAGAAAAATGGCTAATAAGAGTATAACATTTTATGAGGTTATAATGGAAATGGAAAGCAGCTTTTTAAAATATGCTATTGCAGGAGGGTATAGGGAAGAAATTCAGTTTAGCCTTTTCTATGTGCCATTCTTTATTGATTCTTCCGAACCTCTGGTAAAGAAGGAAAATCCTTATTCAATACCTTACGAGTTGCTCCTATTTACAAACGATATAACATTTAAAAATTGAATATTGCTGGTAATAACCTGCAATATCAAATAAACAGAACACCCATATAGACACCCAAATGCAAAAAAGAATATTTAATGAAAATGGAAAATGTTCAAAAAGGTTGTAAACAAATGGGTTATCGCGCCTGGTTTGGGACCAGGAGGTCGCAAGTTCGAATCTTGCCATCCCGACGGATCACCCTGAATCAGTTTTCAGCGGGGGTTTTTTATTTTAAGCTATATTTTGAAATGAATTCCGTCACCCTCTTGAGCACCCATTTTTCAAAAAGCGTCACCCATTTTTCTTCTTTATTTCGTAGTAATTGAAATATTTTTGTCGTTAAAAATAACTTGTCTTAAAGAATAAAGCCCATTCAGTTAATTTTAAAAAAATTTGCTTAGAAAAATTCTAATATAAATTGGTATATATGTTTGAAAGAATCATAAGATTCAACATAAAAAAAGGTTTTATCGGTGAGATAAAACCTTTATACTTCAATTCAATAAACTTATGGATAAATAGTTACACTAAATACACCGTTGGTAACTGTTTTGAAACCTGGTCCCATTCCACCGTTCTCTAAAAGTCTACCGCTAAAAGTACCTATTACTCTGGTGGAAGTGATACTACTTATGGTAACGCTAAAACCCGGATTTTGTTGAGCTGGAGGAATATTGGTATCTGATTTAGCAATATAACTTCCCATTAAATTTGCGTAAGATGCACCTACAAAAGCTGCAGGAAACTGATTCACTGTAAAAGTTCCGGTGGTCAAAGATGTGCCGGATTTTGCCACAGCTAATCCAAATTTCTCATCCCCTGCAGCATTACTTTCTCCTTTTATACCAATACCTGCATAGCCTGGGAGAGTAGTGGTATCTAATCTTGCTGAATCCCTTATTTTAAATGATGTCAATATCCCATCAATATTTGCCACAATAGAATCGGTAGATACCATTGCGGAACTACCATAAGACTGGACGAAAGTACAGGTTGAGGTTGTGCCACTACCTGATAAAGTATAAGTAAAATTGCCTCCTGCAGTTGGAGTGCCGGATGCACTTAAGGTTACAGACTGAAGATTAGTGGAAGCAAGTAAAATGCCACTACCTGAAAACGTTACACCATTAGAAGTTGTGGTAGTGATTGAATAAGAACCACCGTTGGGTGATGTTACATTTATTTTAACTGAACTGCCTGCAGTTGAAGTTCCTGCTTGGTAAGTACCGGAAAAAGTTGGATTCGTAGGGCATTCAAAAGTAAATATATTAGAACCTCCTCCACCACCTCCACCACCGCCAGTTACTGTTACATTGAACTGACACACACTTGTATCAAACTTCACAGTAAACATATCAGCACCTGCTGCAATCGGTTTACCAGAACCAATTAAACGTACCGTATTTAAGCCTTGCACAGCAAAATATCCGGCACCACTAAAAGAATAGCCATTTAGTGAATCTGTTCTGATAGAATATGTTCCAGGCTCTGATACGTTCACCTGTATATCAACAAAGTTCACTGTGGGTTTTAATAAAGTATCTGTATTATAGGTGCCATTTACATTTACAGGCAAACATTCTCCTGACGCATCTTTCTTTAGAGTTCCTTTACCAAGCCCGGCTTCGTAGCTTAATTCTTTCTGACAGGAAGCGATAAAAATTGCGAAACCAAATAATAAAACGCAAAAACGAGAATATTTCATAGTAGAAGTTTTGTAAAACAGGTTTTTTGATTGCTTACTTATATAAAAATGCACATTGTACCATAGACTCTTGATCCGTTGTTTACGTTGCCTTACTTGCTCACTAGGCATTTAGAGTTACTAAAATAATTAAACTAATTGTAAGACTAACGAAAGGATAGATGAGGAAAGTATAATTTTTTGTAAAAAAATAAAAGAACAAATCAGAAAATTAGATTTATTCAAGAATTGGTATTTATGATATTTGCGATTGATCGTCGGTTAACGATGTTGTTTCTACAGTCAGATCTTCCCGTACCAACTGCCTTTCTTTAAACAAAATTCTCTGAAATAAAAATATAGTGATTACTCCTGTGCTTATAGCGGCATCAGCAATATTAAATATTGGTCTAAAAAATTCAAAAGATTCTCCTCCCCAAATAGGAAACCAATTCGGAAAAGTCCCTCTTATAATTGGGAAATAGAGCATATCTACCACATTACCATGTAAAAACCCTGCATATCCCTTATTTGCAAAAACTGCAAGCCCACTATAATTAACGTAATCATTTATCTCGTTATTAAAGGTCATGCCTTTATCGAAAATAAGTCCATAAAAACAACTATCTATCAAATTACCCAATGCTCCCGCATATATTAAAGATGCACAAATAATAAATCCTTTACTGTAACCTTTTTTAATTATGCTTCCTAAATACCAGGTTCCAAATATTACAGCTCCCAGTCTAAAAACTGTTAATGCCATTTTCCCCCAGTTACCGCCAAACTTCCAACCATACGCCATACCCGGGTTTTCAACAAAGTATAAATTAAACCAGTTTCCGGCAACCACTTTAGATGTATTGAGAGGAAAAGCCGTTTTTACGTAAATCTTTAAAGCCTGGTCTGCAATAAGTACAAGCAGAACGATAATAACTATGTGAATCTTTTTCATATAACGTGGCAAATATAGATATTACGGCTTAAGGTTTGAGTGGTGATTGTAATTGTAAATAATTAGCGATCTTCTTTTTTCAGGTTTTATTCTTCAAAATAAACCCTTTTTACCCTTTGGGATATATTGGTAAGTATTTCGTAAGAAATAGTTTGTGCCCATGTAGCAATGGTTGAAACATTGGGTTCTTCTCCAAACACAATCACTTCATCTCCATCAAAAACTTCCATGCCTGTAATGTCAAGCATTGTCATATCCATACAAATATTCCCTATTACCGCAGCACTGTTCCCATTTACCAGCATCTTGCCTTTGCCATTACTAAGCAAGCGTGGATATCCGTCTGCGTAACCAATTCTTACCGTTGCAATTTTAAGATCCTTCTCTGCAAACGCCGCCCTGTTGTAGCCAATACTTTCTCCTTTTTTTACATGCTTAATTTGAGCTACAGTCGTCTTTAAAGTAGTCACGTTTTGTAACTGATGCTGAACCGCCCTGTTACTATCCACACCATACAATCCAATGCCTAATCTAACCATGTTCATCTGCAAATTTGGATGACGGTAAATAGCAGATGAATTTGCAATATGCCTTATGACTTTATAACCTATTTTTTCTTCAATACTATCCGCAGCTTTTGTAAATATGTTAGTTTGTTCATTTGTAAAATCATCGTGTAGCGCAGAGCCACTTGCTGCCAAGTGAGAGAAAACAGAAATTACTTTTACACAGTTCTGTTTATTTAAACTACTGCACAATTCTGCCACATCATTGTCCTCAAACCCCAGCCTGTGCATTCCGGTATCTATTTTTATATGAGCCGGGTATTGCATTATATTTTTCGCTTGCAAAAAACTAATAAATGCATTTAATATATTGAATGAATACAACTCAGGTTCAAGACCATGTTTTACGATATTTTCAAAACCTGCTACTTCTGCATTCAATACCATTACAGGAAGTTTAATGCCTGCGGTTTTTAATTCTACACCTTCATCTGCATACGCAACTGCGAGATAATCTACGCCTGCATGTTGTAATACATTTGCAATCTCGTAACTGCCACTGCCATAGCTAAAAGCCTTTACCATAGCCATCATTTTCACACCGGGCTGTAATAATTTTTTATACACTGCAAGGTTATGGCGGAGCGCATTCAGGTTTATTTCTAATTGTGTTTCATGAAACTTCTGTTCGAGTAACCTGCTTATTTTCTCAAACTGAAAAATCCTTGCACCCTTTAGTAAAATGACTTCCTGCTGAAAAATATGGCTGGGCAAATTGTGTAAAAAACTTTCGGTATCAGGATAAAAAAAAGTCTCTTTTAACGAAGCAAATAAGTTTGCATTTTGTGTGATGGCTTGCCCAATACCTATGAGACGATGAACATTATTTTGCGACAGCAATTGCGCAACTTTACTATAAAGAGCCGGGGCAGATTCTCCACTCTGCAAAATATCACTCAAAATAACTGTCTTCTTTTCCTGCTGGTTTTGTTGGTTTAAAAAATCAAGCGATACGGCTAGCGACTGCACATCTGCACTGTAACTATCATTAATAATGGAGCAGTTATTTTTTCCCTGCTTTAGCTCTAAACGCATCTCTACCCGGCGCAAAGCCTGCATTCTTTTTATAACTTCCGCTACTCGAATATGCAAAACCAACAATACTGCACAACAGGTTATGGAATTGCTTATAGAAGCTTTATCTGTAAATGGAATAGCAAAGGAAAATGCCTCTCCCCTATATTCACAATTTATTACTGTAGTATTTTTTTGCCTCGTGGTTTGCTTTATTTGTAAATCTCCAGTAGCTTTTTTACTCCAGCAAAATAATTGTAATGCAGGGTTTTGGCTTTTAACAAACAGTTTTACTTCGTCAAACAACACTTCATCATCACTACAAAAAATGAGAAGTTTTGTATTTGTAAATAGTAAAAGCTTTTCCTGTATTTTTTGTTGAAGTGATTTAAATCCTTCAGCATGGGCTTCTCCGATAAATGTTACAATACCTATTTGAGGATCTATAATTTTTTGAAGTAGTTCCATTTCACCCGGCTGCGAAATACCCGATTCAAAGATTCCGAGGGTATGATCTTCATTCATTCTCCACACACTAAGCGGAACGCCAGTTTGTGAGTTATAGCTTTTTGGATTCCGTACAATATTAAAATTCTCGGTCAATAATTGTGTCAGCCATTCTTTTACAATAGTTTTCCCGTTGCTGCCGGTAATACCAATTACCGGATAATTAAATCGATGCCTGTGCACTGTTACAAGCGTTTGCAATGCAGCTAATACATCCTGCACTTTTAAAAAATTTGCAGTGGTATAGCCTTCCTCTTTGTTTACTAAAAAACTCGCTTCTACCACAAAATTTCTTACACCTTTATCGTACAAGTTTCTTATGAAAGAAGTGCCATTTCTACCAATTCCGTTCAGTGCAAAAAACAAAGAAGTAGTTGGAAAAAGAAGTTTGCGACTATCTGTCAGCAGGTTTTCAATAACAACATCATTTCCCACCAGAGAAAGATCAGCATGCAGTAACTGAGCAATGTCAGAAATTTTATAACTCACTTTTGGGTTTTAAAATTATTATTTGATAGATTCTTCTTGCGCTATAAAATCTTCAGGTGAGCCTTCTTTCTGATGGTAAATAGAATAAACAATACTACCAAAAATACAAACTACAATCACTGCCAGCGAGGCCCATTCAGGCAGGCGTAAATATTTTTCATTTACTCCAATATAGCCAAGCATAGGTAACAACATTTTCACACCAATAAATAATAATACTAAAGCAATCCCTTCCTGCAAATAATCAAATTTACTGGCTGCACCACGAAGTAAAAAAAACAGACTTCTTAATCCTAACACAGCAAAGATATTGGAAGAATAAATCAGCATTTTCTTAGAGGGATCCGGTATTACAGAAAATACTGCGGGGATAGAATCTACCGCAAAAACAATATCAATTAAACCCAGCATTACTACCACCATGGTCAATGTAGTAAAGAAGGTTTTCCCATCTTTTTTAATTATAAAATGTCCGTTGGGTTCTTCATTGGTAGTGCGTATTAATTTTACAAGTAGTTTATAAGCCCAATTAGTTTCAGGGTTAAAATCATCATCCTCATTACTGGAAAACATTTTTATACCTGTAAAAATTAAAAAGATTCCAAAAAAATACATCACCCAGCTAAAGCCTGCTACCAATTGGCTTCCCAAGGCAATAAAAATTATTCTGAACACAATTGCCATTAAAATACCTAACAACAAGACCCTGGAATAATTGACCTCCTTTACCTTAAAAAAGGAAAATATAATAATGAATACAAAAATATTATCTATGGAAAGAGACCACTCTAAAAGATAGGCGGAGATATACGATATTGCGTCTTTTTTTGCACTGCCGCCATCATTTTCCCACCATATAAATGCACAAAATGCAAATGACAAAGCCACCCAAAATACGGTTTGTACCAAGGCTGTTTTAAGTGTGATCTTTTGGTTCTTTTTACTAAGTAAACCGAGGTCAAAAATTAACGCCAATATTATTACCCCACCAAATACCAGATATATTAACTCTTGCTTATCCATTAATTATTTGGTGAATTTCCTTTTGCGTAGCCATTGAAAAATAAAAGCAAATAATAAAACAATCAAAACAGGCATCACAATATTGATCACTTGCCAGAGCGTTTTTTGTTCTGCGGTTTTTTTATTGTCCAATAGTCTTACCACATAATCTTTTGCTTTTGCTTCACTCAGACCATTTTCGTTAATTAAGTAACCAAGGCAATTTTGCAAAAAATCTTTATTAGCAAAAGGCACCTGCGCCTGCGTTCCATAAGTATACACATTCATTCCCATCGGTATTGGGTTTCCCTTTACAACATTGTTCAATACCATATCTCCATCTCCAACCACAATAATTTTATTGTTAGAAATACTTTGCGGCATAAACGAAACACCGTTTTGTTTTAAAGTATCTGCCATGGTTTGTGAAAGTCTATTGGCAAACATCGATTTGAATTTACCTTCCAACAAAACCGCAACAGGTACATTGCTTTTTTTGTATTTGGCATCTTGCGGAGCATTTACATTTTCAGCGCCGCTTATCACTGCCGGTGAGCCAAGCGTGCGTGCGTTAGCAGATGAACTTAATAAAACTGTTTTTGTAATTCCTTCTGCTTCTACCGTATCTAAGGAGTTTACAAATCGGCCTACCACAAAACCCAGTCCCTTATTTAGCGGGTGTGTTCCTTTAGATTCCATTACTGGAAAATAATTCCATGGCAACAATTCAAACTGCCCGTTTCCATTTACATCAAATGGTAAATAATCACATTGCAAATCCATTAGCAAGTCTGCATTTATGCGTGCCCCATAATTAAAAAACAGGTCATTCCATTTTAAATCCCTGTCAAAAGCAGTTACTTCATTTTTTATCTGTAGGCTATCCATTTCTGCATTTAATCTATCGGCAAACACAAGCAACTTTCCGCCATTCATTACATATTGGTCAAGCTTTAATTTTTCTTCGTCGGTGAAACTCATTGTTGGTTTTACAATAATGAGTGCTTTTATTTCTACAGGTAAAAACTTTGGTGCAGCAAGATTAAAAGTAAACAATGTATAGTCAGGCTTCAATACATTTTCAACCAAATCGTAAGTATTAAAACGCCCAATATCAGGCTCACCATTCCCTGTAGCATAACCAATAACCGGCTTCTCTTTTTCACTAATTTTCGCCACCGCATCTGCTAGCCTATACTCGAGTAAAGCTTCTGCACTATTAATATCAGAAAAAGACATCAGCGGGGTTTTGCCCTTGTATAATTCTACAGGGATGGTTTTATTGCCATAATGCACAAGCGCAAATGGATATACATTTTGTTGCTGTTGTCCTTCCTTTAACTGGCTGGTCAGGTTAATGGGAAACATCCTCATAGAAGTTAAAGTATCCGCGTATGCTCTTTGTGTACCTGGCATCACTTCATCTGGACTAATAAAATTATACTGTATTTTTTTTCCTGCTACCTCTTTAAATTCTTTCAACATATCATTGGTAGAAGAAGATAATTGTCTAAATCCTGAAGGATAATTTCCTTTTAGAAATATATCAATTGTAACAGGAGCATCTAATTTGGCAAGCAGTTTCTTTGTAGCGCTGCTGAGGGTAAATCGTCTCTCATTTGTAAAATCTACCCTTGCATGAAACTGTGATGCAGCCCAGTTAACAGCAAACAAAATAACGAGTATTATAGGCACCCAAAACCTGTTGTTAAAAACTTTTGTCATTATTTTTTACTGATCTTTTTAACGGTTACCAATAAAAAAAAATAAATCACAGTCGCAAAATAAATCACATCTCTTGTATCTATTACTCCCCTGCTGACACTTCGATAATGAAAGTCAATACCAAACATTTGTATGTAGTAATCAGTACCACCCGTAAATAAAGGCAACTTGCTCATGGCATTAAAACCATAATATAACAACAGGCAAACGAAACTGCTTATTAAAAAAGCTACAACAGCATTAGACGTAAAACCACTGCAACATAGACTTACAGCGGCAAAAACTGCCGCCAGTAAAAACAGTCCAACATAACTTCCCACTAATCCACCTGAATCAATCCCAACTTGTGTTGCCAAAGTTTTTATTGTGAGCACATATAATATGGTTGGTACGATTACAAAAATCATCACCAATAAGATAGCGACATATTTACCCAATATTATTTGCCATGCTGTAAGAGGTTTTGTTTTAAGCAATTCAAAAGTGCCCGATTTAAATTCATCTGCTAAAGTATGCATGGTTAAAGCAGGTATTAAAAACATTAATACCCACGGGGCCATACTAAAGAATTCGGCTAAACTGGCGTAATTATTATCTAATATACTGCTACCCGGAAGAAGAAATAAATATATGCTACAGACCAATAAAAAAAGAACGATGGCTATGTAGCCGGTGAGGTTACTGAAAAAACGGTTAAGTTCTTTAATGCAAATGCTGTACATGCTTGTTATCTAATTGCTGCAATTTACTGTTTAACTATTTAATTATTCTTTGTAAATTGAGTAATAGAATTATCAATGCAGCATATTCAATTGATTTAATGTCTAATGATTGCAAGTAAATTTAAAAAATATTAAACGACCTATTTGATATGCAATCGTAGCGATCAATATTGCTTTTACAACAGTTTTCTCAACACTAATTGCTGTTCCCCTCTTTTATTTAAGGAGGGGATTTTTTTGCTATATACAAAAAGTAGTCGGTCATAAAAAAGCTATTTTATTTATTACTAATTGAGTTTCCAATTATAGATTTTAATTAAATTCAATATCTATTTAATAGCATTTTAAATTTTTAAAGATTAGAAAACTATTTTTTATTTTCATACGCGGCTTTAGTGATTACAAGTTGTACAAAAGGCTCTTTTTCTGAAGAGGAAAATGCTTCTTTATCTAGCAGTACGCCTACATTAAATCATAGAAGTCGTGCTGCGCAGGAAGTGTTACAACAACAATTAACGGACGACCCTACGCTTGCGTCCCGCATGGAAGCCATTGAACAATTTACATCCCCTTACCAGCAAGATCTACCTGCCTTTAAGTTACTAAAAAATGGGAATATTGAAATACCTGTGGTTGTAAATGTGGTATATAATAACGAAGCTGAAAATATTTTTTTAAGTCAAATAAAATCTCAAATAGATATTTTAAATGCAGATTATAGTGGAACAAATAAGGATATTTCTCAAGTACCTTCTTATTTTGTTCCCGTAAAAGCAGGTGATGTACATGTTCGTTTTAAGCTAGATACTGTCATTAGGGTTTTATCTAAAAAAACAAGTTTTGGAACAAATGATGGAGTGAAAAAAATTGCCGGGGGTGGCATTACACCTACAGACCCAGAAACAAAGTTAAATATGTGGACTTGTAACTTAAGCAATGGCATTTTGGGATATGCACAATTTCCAGGTGGTAAACCTGCAACTGATGGTGTAGTCATTTTATACAATGCATTTGGTATAACTAATCTATTTCCATATAACCTTGGCCGTACTGCTACGCATGAAGTTGGCCACTGGTTAAACCTTCGCCATATTTGGGGCGATGCACAATTTGGTGATGATTTTGTTGGAGACACTCCTTTGCACACTGGTGCAAACTTTGGTTGCCCTGCAAGTGGTGCAAGAAGCAGTTGCTCAGGTTCTCCTGTAATGATGACAATGAATTACATGGACTACACAGATCATCTTTGTATGTACATGTTCAGTGCAGGTCAAAAATCTCGAATGAACGCTACTTTTGTTGCCGGTGGACCAAGAAATTCTTTTGCTCAGCCCTAATCAAATCATACACTTATTTTAGAAACGTAAGATTGTTCTTCCGCTTTTTTAGTGTCTTACACTCAAAAAGACCTCTTCTAATTGAAGAAGTTTTTCTTTTATCATTTTATTAATAAAGGCTATTAATTACACGGCAAAACTTTCACCACAACCACAGCTTCTACTTGCATTTGGGTTATTGAAAAAGAAACCTTTTCCGTTCAAGCCATCACTGAATTCCAATTCTGTATTTACGAGGTAAAGGAAACTCTTTAGATCTGTTACAATCTTCACACCCTTGTCTTCAAATACCTGGTCCATTAATTTTACTTCGTTGTCAAAATCCATTTTATAACTCAAGCCGCTGCAACCACCACCTACTACACCTACTCTTAAAAAGTAGGTTTCATCATCTGCCACACCGCCCTCAGCCATTAAGTTTAAGACCTTTTGCTTTGCCTTATCCGAAATATAAATCGCATTCGCATTATCCGTTGCTACCATAATATATAAATTCTTTGATCAAATGATAGTAAAATCAAAATCTAAGCCTTAAGCTAATATATTTGCAAATTTTCCTATTTGCTCATTTTCACACGCTCCTAATGCACTACGCTTTCTTCAAACTTTATTGCCTCTTTACCATTCTTCACACGGTAATCATTAATCGCTGCTTTTATAGCATCTTCTGCTAATACAGAACAGTGAATTTTTACAGGAGGTAAATTCAATTCTTCTACAAAATCCATATTATCTACAGTAAGCGCCTCATCTACACTTTTACCTTTTAGCCACTCTGTAGCTAATGACGAAGATGCAATAGCAGAACCGCATCCAAAGGTTTTAAACTTTGCATCTGTAATAATTCCTGTTGCATCATCAACCTGTATTTGCAGGCGCATCACATCACCACACTCCGGTGCACCTACTAGTCCTGTTCCTACGCTTTTATCTGCTTTATCAAGCGTTCCTACGTTCTTAGGATTTTGATAATGATCTATTAATTTTTCTGAGTATGCCATGATAAGAAAATTTGAAAATGTTTCAATTTGCAAATCTGCAAATTGATTATGCTTGCTACTTTATTATTTTATTTATAAATTTTTAAACCTCGTTGCTTTCATTTGCAAATTTTCACATTTGCCTATTGATTTAATGCGCTGCCCACTCAATACTATTCAAATCAATACCCTCTTTATACATTTCCCACAGTGGGCTCATTTCTCTTAACTTAATTACTGTTTCACTGATCGCCTTCACGGTGTAATCTATCTGCTCGTCTGTTGTAAATCTGCCTAAGCCAAAACGAAGCGAACTGTGTGCCAGGTCATCTCCCAAGCCTAATGCCTTTAAAACATAAGATGGTTCTAAAGAAGCCGATGTACATGCCGAGCCTGAGCTCAATGCAATATTCTTATTAAAGCCCATCAATAATCCTTCACCCTCTACATGCTTAAAAGAAATATTGGTTACATGAGGTAAACGATGTTCTCTGCTACCGTTCACATAAGCTTCTTCTAATAACAAAAGGGCATTCTCTAATTTGTCCCTCATCTTGCTGATACGCTTTGTATCCGCTTCCATATCTAACATGCACAACTCGCAAGCTTTACCCATACCTACAATCCCCGGTACGTTCAATGTGCCACTGCGCATTCCACGCTCATGACCACCGCCATCCATCTGTGCCGTAACTTTTACACGAGGGTTTTTTCTGCGTACATACAACGCACCAACTCCTTTCGGACCGTACATTTTATGAGCGGTAAAAGCCATAATATCAATCCCGTCTTTATTCACATCTACAGGTATTTTACCTACTGCCTGCGTAGCATCTGTAAACAACAATACACCATGCTTTTTAGCGATAGCGCTTATTTCTCTTATCGGCATTATTGTACCAATTTCATTATTGGCCCACATAATAGATATCAAAATAGTTGTAGGCTTTATTGCAGCCTCCAGTTCTTTTAAGTCGATTAACCCATCAGCTTTTACCTGCAAATAAGTTACTTCACCACCTTGCTTTTCAATGTGCTTGCACGTATCTAATACAGCCTTGTGCTCGGTAGTTGCAGTAATTATATGATTACCCTTTTGTGCATACATTTCAAAAACACCTTTTATTCCAAGGTTATCTCCTTCCGTAGCACCACTTGTAAAAATAATTTCTTTCGGGTCAGCACCTATCAATTTTGCCACTTGCTCTCTCGCATAATCTACTGCTTCTTCTGCCTTCCAGCCAAAAGGATGATTACGGCTTGCCGCATTGCCATAATCTTCTAAAAAGTATGGAGTCATCGCTTCCAACACCCTCGGGTCCATCGGTGTAGTAGCGTTGTTATCTAAATATATCGGTAATTTCAACATTGTCTTTCCTGTTTTATTAATATACAAATTTACTACAATCGTTCTACTTTAGCGTTACCATTAAAGAAAATATAACTATGCTACAACCAGAACACATAGGTATCGCCGTTAAGAATTTATCAATATCTGTTCCGCTGTTCGAAAAACTGCTGAATAGTCAGTGTTACAAGACAGAAACGGTGCAGTCTGAACAGGTAAACACTGCGTTTTTCAAAACCGGACAAACAAAGATTGAATTGCTGGAAAGTACAAATACCGATGGCGTTATAGCAAAATTTATTGACCGCAAAGGCGAAGGTATCCACCACATAGCTTTTGAAGTAACCGATATTCTTGCAGAAATGAAACGCCTGCAAGAGGAAGGATTTGTTTTGCTAAATGAAACACCAAAAGACGGAGCAGATAATAAACTTGTTTGCTTCCTTCACCCAAAAGGTACAAACGGTGTTTTAATTGAATTGTGTCAGGAAAAGACTCAGTAATTTTTCATTTACAAAAGATTAAGGCCTCAAATGAGTTGCGGCAATCTTACTCCGCCAAAAGCACATGGAACTAAAGCCATCTTCATTAAAAAATGGAAAAACAAAACCTACTGTAAAGCCAAATCAGTATCATTGAAAAAAGTGCAAAGCAATATCGGCATCAATACCTGTACACTGTAAAGTTTTTTCGGTACAAGACACACCAAACAC
>JANXTN010000239.1 GCA_025352435.1 Ferruginibacter sp.
GTACAACACATGACGCCCGTTATTCTTCTAAGTGATGGCTATATAGCCAATGGTGCAGAGCCATGGAAGTTTCCGCAGAGTGCAGATTTACCGGAAATAAAAACGGAGTTTAAAACACAACTCGGTGACCACGAAGAAAAGTTTCAGCCATATTTAAGAGATGAAAAACTGGTACGTCCATGGGTAATACCGGGCACGCCTGGACTGGAACACCGCATTGGTGGTTTGGAGAAACAGAATATAACAGGCAACATTAGTTACGACCCGGAGAACCACCAGTTGATGGTGAAAATAAGACAGGAAAAAGTAGATAAAATTGCAGACCATATTCCTGAGCAAAAACTGGATAGTGGACCTGAGAAGGGGAAAGTATTGGTACTTGGCTGGGGCAGTACGTATGGTTCGCTTAAGAGCGCCTGTGCACAATTGCAGGCTGATGGTGCATCGATTGCTCATGCGCATATTCGCTACATGCGCCCCTTCCCAAAAAACCTGGGAGACATTATAAAGAATTACGAAAAGGTGTTGATACCGGAATTAAACAATGG
Organism: Ferruginibacter sp.; assembly: GCA_025352435.1. Lineage (GTDB taxonomy): Bacteria > Bacteroidota > Bacteroidia > Chitinophagales > Chitinophagaceae > Ferruginibacter. Next base: position 549 of record JANXTN010000239.1, read on the forward strand.
GCAGCTCGTAAAAATAATAAGAGATGTGTATATGGTAGATGCTGTGGCTTATAATAAAATAATGGGTATTCCATTTACGAAGGCAGAGCTTGTGGAGAAGATGAAGGAGATGCTGGCGGATTGATTATAGGACACGGATTGGATGGATTGGAAGGATTGGTTTTGCAATTCTTGCTCACAGATTTAAAAGGATTTTTTGATGCTATATGTGATGAAGGTTACCGGTAAAATGGTGGCCTTTGTTATCTTATTTAATATCTAATGCTTAAAAAATATCGCTTCTTTTTTACTAAATTTAAGGAGTGAACACAATGCGCATAGAAATATTAAATCCAAAAGCAGCAAAACTGTTAGAAGATCTTGCTGCGCTCAAACTTATAGCCATTCAGGATACTTCTATAAATGGTTTTGCAGATGTGCTAAAAAAGCTACGCACAAAAGCTACATCAGCACCTTTCCTGAAAGAAATAACATCGGAGGTGGAGTCGGTAAGAAGCAAGCGCTATGCGAAGAATTAGCAGAATCATCATCGATACCAATCTTTGGATAAGCTTCTTAATAACCAAATATTTTTCAAAACTAGACGAAATCATCTTTGAAAAACAAGCTATTTTAGTTTTTAGTCAGGAATTAATAAATGAATTTCTGGAAGTATCTAAACGTCCCAAATTAAGGCGCTTTTTTTCAACTCCCGATATTGAATCAATTCTCGAAACGATAGAAGATTATGCTGAATTCATAAATGTAGAAACCAAAATAGAAACCTGCAGATCCAAAAGACAATTTTCTACTTTCAGTTTCTGAAGATGGAAATGCAGATTATTTACTGACAGGCGATAAAGATTTGCTCGATCTAAAGAAATTTGGAAAGACCTCCATCATGAATATTTCAGATTTTTTAAAAAGTACTTAACTTACAGATTTTAGGGATTTGTACAGATTTTATAAACATAAAGGCTCCTATTTTCATAGCAGCCTTTATAATATTATTCTATTTTATTTCTTTTAAAACCAGCTTCCCGTAAAGGTTCTGTCAGCATCTTTCAACCTCATTCTCCTTCTACGCACAGTATTAATTTGTTTAAATGTAGCCCAAATCATCAGTGGTATAAACAGAAGAATCAATGGTGGTATTCCTAAAAAGCTTATCCATTTACCACCAAACATATTGCGCATTGGTCTGCGTAATCTTTCTGCAATTAAATACATGGCTGGTACAATAATGAGCGTCATAAAGAAAGCAAATGCAAGCCCGAATATGATCGTCCAGCTCAAAGGTTTCCAGAAGGCAACATTATCTCCACCAAAGAAAATATGTGGATTCAATTCTGAGAACAGGGTTACGAAATTGATATTGAAACCTACAGCAATCGGTATGAATGCAAGGATGGCGGCAAGCGCTGTAAGCAACACAGGAATGATCCTCGTTTTGCCCGCTTCAATTACTGCCTCTCTGGTTTTCATGCCACGGCTGCGCAATTCTTCTGCAAATTCTATCACCAAAATACCGTTCTTTACTACAATACCTGCAAGACCCACAATACCAAGGCCCGTCAT
>JANXTN010000156.1 GCA_025352435.1 Ferruginibacter sp.
TCGGTAACCGGTGCCTGCGGCGAAACAGCTTTTAGAGCAGGATGGTTGCTCAGCGCAGCTTCTGTAGAATAAAATCCAGGATAAGATGTGCCAAATACACCAACGTTGCCATTGTTGTTTTCAATGTTTTTTACCATCCAGTCTATTGCATCATAAGTATCACTTGCTTCATCTATCTCTTTTCCTTTTTTATTTTTATTAAAAGGACGAACATCTTCAAAAACCCCTTCGCTCATGTAACGGCCACGTACATCCTGTAAAACAAAAATGTAATTTTCTTTGTAATATGCGCTTTTGTAACCTGCAGGTATATTAGCATAATTATTTTCACCGTAAGGTGCACACGAATAGGGTGTTCTCGTCATTAAAAAAGGGTGCTTTTCACTTTTGTCATTTGGAATATAGAAGGTAGTAAAAAGTTTTACACCGTCTCTCATAGTGATGTATATTTCTTTTTTTGTGTAATTTTCTCTGAAGTTTTTTTCAGTGATATCTTGCGCAACTGCGCAAAATGATATTACTAAAAACAGCGCTGTGGTTACTAATTTGTACATTGTGAATCGTTTAAGTTGAAGGCTCAATTTAATAAAACATAATTGCTTTGCAATGAATAATGACGAAAGGTTGATCGAACGTTTTTTTACCGCATTTCAAAAGCTGGATGCCAAAGGAATGAATGCATGCTATAGTAATGATATTGTTTTTTACGATCCCATGTTTGAATTACTCAGAGGCGATGAAGCTAAGGCAATGTGGGAAATGCTTTGCAAAAATGCTACAGATTTTTCCTTGCAACATGATTCAATAAAAAATTTAGATGACGGCTATTATGCCTGCAACTGGACGGCTTCATACACATTTTCAAAAACAGGTAGAAGGGTGGTGAATATGTGCAAGGCTCACATGAAAATTGAAAACGGACTAATAATAGAACACAGCGATGGTTGGAGTTTACTTAAATGGTGTGCGCAGGCAATTGGAATTACGGGGAAATTGTTGGGGTGGGCAGGTTTTTTTAGGAGAAGGTTAAAGAATACTGCCAAAAGAAACTTGATGCTTTATATAGAATCGAGGTAATTAATAGTTGATGGATGATAGTTGGTAGTTGATAGTCTCCCAGTTATTTGAAAAACTATTATCAGTTATAGATAAAAACACGTAAAAAAAAGTAAATAAATTTTCTTCGTTTTTGAAAGCTCAAAAAACTTCTTTAGTTACAACTAGTGGTCACTCTTTCTAAACCTGACAGAACATAATTCACTTGCGATTTGCCTTTAAATTAATTGGATTTTGAAAAACATGTCCATTAAAATTATGACAGATGAAAACAATATTACCAGCCCTAAATTTCCAAAATTAAATTTTGTATCAAACTTTACAATCTGGAGATTTTGAATACAAGAAGAAATAAAAAACTTGTCACAATAAGTGGAAGTGTAAACTTGCCCCATCCTAATGCATAACTAATTCGAGCTTCATCATTTGGATTACGGAAGCTTAATAATGTTGCAAAAAGCCGCATATAAAAACAGGTAAAAAGAAATGGGTAAAGGAATATTTTATTTCGAGATTTCATTAAAATAAAAACTACGATAGCCTCCAACAAAGTAAAAATAACTCCGGAGGCACTTATTAATTGATAATGATAAACCTCAGAATATTTTCCGTTAAAAAGGTAAACACTGTTAAAAGTCATTATCATTTTATAACCAAAATATTCTCCCATCACCCAATGAGCTAATTCGTGGAAAACCCAAGAAATTAATACCGTAAATACGATAATTAATATTTATTTATAAGTGAATTTAGGTTTCGAAGAAATATATATGTATTCATTTAGAATAGTATGATAAATACGTTTCATTGACAGAGATTGTTAATTAAAATATCTCTCTTTGTTTCTATTCCACTTTGGTTATTTTAATGATATTTGTTGGTAAATGCATTGCAACGGGAGTACTTCCGGTATTAACGACAATATCATTTGGCTTTACAAATCCTCTTTGTTTCAAGACTTCTATCTGGTCAAAAATAATATCATCCAGACTTTCTTCTTCACCATAATAGAAAGCACGTACTCCCCAACTTAGGCTTAGCTGGCTTATCAATGTTTTTTCTTTGCTAAAAATGTACAGCGGCGATTTTGGTCTGTAGCTGCTTAGCATAAAAGCGGTGTACCCGCTTTGAGTCATTCCGATAAGTGCTGTAGCCTGACCATCCTTAG
>JANXTN010000322.1 GCA_025352435.1 Ferruginibacter sp.
CTTCCGCAGCAAATATTTCTCCCATCGTTGTTAATCAATCTGACACGAATGGAATAGATGCGTTTGTAAAAAGAATCTACAACATGAATAAAAAGAGGGTCTTGATTGTGGGCCACAGCAACACTGTTCCCCGCATAGTAAAAGGATTGAGCGGGCAAACGATAAACCCGATAGCTGAAACCGATTATGATAACCTATACATTATTAAGATAAAAAAATCTGGCCGACGGCTAACACAAAGTACCTACGGTGCAGTTTCTCCATAAACAAATCCCGATAATCCTTTATGTAATTTATTTGTCCGTTCTAAACGGCACCACCGGAAATCCTTCGGTGTTATATAGATTAGCATTCATTGGTGCATTAGCCCATGCATAGCGAACATACAAAGGGTTTTTTAATAAGGAAGTAGAAACTATAATCTGCTTTCCTTTTATAACAGCATGGGCAGATATAAATTTTTTATTTGCTTCGGCAATAGTAAAACCTTCCAGTTTTTTATTTGTTTTTAAAAATCCTTTTTCAACACCGGTAAAAGAAATAATTATACTCTTGCCTATTATTGTACTTTTTTTATACATAGCTCCTGAAGCTGTTTCTTTGGTGAACCCGTAGACGTTTTTAAATGCTAAGGATGCAAGCCTCTCCCCAACTTGCTTTTTTTTCTTAGGATGAATATCCAACAGGTCGCCAATATCTGTAGTTACTGCCATACCGGTTTTAGGTAATGCCAAAGTCATGGTTTGTGCTTCACGTAAAAATGCCCAGTTGCTTATTTCAGGTTCTTTTCCACCAGGATTATAAGAAGATAGTTGCGCATATAAAAAAGGAAATTCACCATTTGAAAAGCGGCTTCTCCAGTTTTTAATTAATGCAGGGAAAAGGCTGCGATATTCTATATAATTGTCTGCGTTGCTTTCGCCCTGGTACCATATTACTCCTTTAAAAGTGTAAGGTAGTAAAGGTGCTATCATTGCATCAAATAAAACGGAAGGCTGGTTTTGCAGATCATATTCATTTATAGAATTGAATAATAATTTTTTTTGAGCCAGTAGTATAAACTTTGCATCTCCCTGTAACTGATATTTTTTATTGCCTGCTTCTACAAAAAAATGGGCTGTGTCGCTTTCAAAACCACCGCCGCCGCCGGTATCATTTACCCAAATATTTATAATGTTTTTGCCTTCTTTTAAAATGCCATCTGCTATACTGTATACCCTTTTTTTATTCCAAACATTTGTTGTTCCAATAAATTTTCCATTCACAAAAGTAGAATCTTCATCATCTATTGCGGGTAATTTCAGCATAGCATTTTTAAGAGATACACCCGTAGGCATTTCAAACAAAATCCGGTAAGCGCCTATACCATCTACTTTTGCAAGGCCGCTTTCTTCCCAGCTTTTGGGCAAGGTTGTATGTTGCCATTTGCTATCATCAAAACCGGTTTCTAAATTTTTTTGAAACTGAACTGTACTCTCTTTTTTATCTGTTTTAAACAGTTCTTCATTTTGGGTTTTTGTAATATCTAAAGTTGTAAAATTTATTTTTGAAATTTCATTTTCATAAATTTTTTTATACGCTTCAAAACCATTTAAAGTATTGCTATCTACCCATGCCTGTGCAGGTGTGCCGGACCAGGCTACATTAATTAACCCGATTGGAATGTGCAATCTTTCATATAATTTCTTTGCATAAAAATATCCGACCGCTGAACATTCAACTACAGAAATAGGATTAATAGCGGTCCATTTTTTTCTAAGCATAACGTTTTTGTTCTCACGATTGTCAACCTTTTTTTCTATAACTGCATAGCGAATATTATCATTTTTAGCTGTGTTTATTTCGTCTTTATATACATCTTTAAATTCATTTAGCGTTAAATCCATATTGCTTTGTCCGCTACACAACCATATTTCCCCCACCAGTATATTTTTAAAGATAGTTTTTTCTGAGGCCGTGCTAATGATCAGATCACCTGCTTTCCCTGCTTTACCTGCATCTATTTTTAATGTCCAGTTTCCATCAACATTTGTTTTACAGCTATACTTTATGTTTCTAAAAATCACATTTACAGTATTACCTGCAGTTGCTTTACCCCAAATATTATTTTTTGCATTTTGCTGTAATATCATATTATCATTAAAAATGCCGGCTACAGATAATTGTGCTGTGCAAAAAAAAGGTGCTAAGCAAAGCCAGGCACCGGATAGTATTTTTTTCATATCAATTTATATATTAATCATCTTATAAGTACAGTTTGAATTGCATGTGGAAGTATGCTGATTTCTGTAGCTTTTAAACCCACGCAGAGATTATATTTATTCTTCTTGTCTCCCTGGTTCATTACAACTACAGCAATACTTCCATCAGGATTTATAAAAGCGGTTGTAAGTAACTGGCTTCTGCTGGCTGCAGCAATAATGCGTTTTGCACCCGGTCGTATAAATTTAGAAAAATGGCCAATATAAAAATAGGAATTGGTATATATAAGTTCGCCTGTAGTAAGGTTTGCATGCACGGGCGCAAAACAAAAATTACCCACATGGTTTGGCCCGCCTTTATCATCCAGCAAAATATTCCAATCGCACCAGCCAACAGTGCCGCTGTTAAAATCGTTTATCATAGATTTCCCGTAATGTTCTCCAAGCCCCCAGTTGTAATATCTTTCCGGGTTAAAAGATTCTGCACATCCTTCAGTAAATAATAAATTCTTATCAGGATAGGTTTCATGCACTCTCTGCACGTTATCATACATGGGCACCCCGCCACTCCATGGTTCATACCAATGAAACCCGATGCCCCAAGCATATTTGGAAGCTTCAGGATCATCAAACATTACCTGTGCCCGTTGATAAATTAAGTCTCGGTTATGATCCCAAATAATTATTTTTTTATCTGACAAGCCTGCGCTTTTAAAAGTGGGTCCGAGGTGTTTCTTTAAAAAATCTCTTTCCTCTTCCGCAGTGTATACACAACTTTCCCATGTCTGTGTTGCCATTGGTTCATTTTGAATAGTTACACCCCATATCGGTACGCCTTCCTGCTTATATGCATTTATAAATTTTACAAAATAGTTTGCCCAGGTTTGATAATGCTCTGTTTTTAATTTCCCTCCCTGTAACATATTTCCGGTAGTTTTCATAAACGCCGGCGGGCTCCAAGGGCTTGCAAATAAAGTGAGTTTATTATTAGAAGCAGCCATTGCTTTTTTTATAAGTGGAATACGATATGTTCTATCATGTGCGATGGAAAACGTTTTCAGAGAATTATCATTTTCTTCTACGTAAGTATAACTCCCACTACTAAAATCGCAGCTATGTATGTTCGTGCGTGCCAATGTATATCCTATTCCCTTAGACACGCTGTAATAAGCATTTAAAACTTCCTGTTGTTTAGCGGCGGGTAACTTAGCAAATGTTTCTGCACTTGCGTCGGTTATAGCACCACCAATCCCAAGCATTGTTTGAAAGGTTTTTGAAGGATCTACAAAAACTGATATCTGCCCTTCATTTGGTTGGCGCAACTCTGTAAAGGCCAGTAAACTATCTGTTTTGCTTAAACGTAAATTTGTACTGTCTGCCGTAGTATATACAGTAACAGTTTTATTTTGAATATAAGATTTATTAGTTGATGGTTTATTGAAGGTTGGTGGCTTTTGCGCAAGACAGTAACATGTAAAAAATAATAAAAAACCCACAAGGAATGTTTTCATAGAATAAGGGTAAAGCTGCGTTATAAATATTAATCACCTCAATATCGTTATTCACGAAAACAAGTTACCTATTTCATTTTATAGTTTAAAGTAAAAATGAGGCTCATATTCGTCATCTTGTGCAAGCATCTTTATAAAAAGAAATTTCTCTTAGTGTACTTGGGAACACTATATATTTTTTATTGTGTAATAATAAATTTTAGAAACAGTAGTTAAAACCGGGCAGAATAAGTTTTGGGAGGGAGTAGAATTTTATATTCTTTCATTATCATCTTTTATTTCTTCATTATCATAATAATCATCCTCGTCACTTTCATCAGGAAGATTTTCTGCATCTACCATTCTGTCCATTTCCACGGCATTTAAAGCTGCGGCCATTTCCGTATCGCTGACATTATCCAAGGCATCCAGCTCTTCACCACTTATTCCATCGTCTTCTCTGTTAAAATCATCAGCATCCAATTTATCATCGCCATCCGTTGCTGCAGAAAATTCCATGTTATCGTGTCGTAAATCAGTCTTTACATCGTTGGTGTTTTTAGCTTCCATGATTTTTAATTTTTTTGAAGTAATAATCGTTTAACTACAAGGAAAACTATGCCAAATACTTTTTTTATTTTATATATTAGTTACAAAAGTTTCTCTTTTTAATCTAGTTGGTTCCTAAACAACAATTGTCAAATCTGTAACTTCGAAACTTGCAAAGAATAAACCCAGATATTGATATTGTAGCACAGGTGATTGAAGCAGTGTTAAAAGCCAAGCCGGAAGATGCATTTTGCATAAGCATCAGCATCCAATACATGGAGCGTGGTGGTTTAAGCAAAAAACAATTAGAAGGTTTGTTGGGTAAGGCAAACCGAATCTCTACAATAAATCCCGGCAAGCTAGCTACGCTTGAAGCCATCATAAAAAAGAAACACGTTACACACCGTTCAAAAGCTACTATTACGGCTACTGTAAAAACAAACGATGAAGAGGCGGGAAAAATGATTGCTGCAATTTTAGAAAAATACCCACAGCATAAAAGGGTTTTATTATTTAGCAGCAACTACAATAAGGACGGTATGATGGCGGCAAATGAAAAAGAAGAACTTATCCGTTTTTACAAGTTGCTAATTTCCTCCAAAAGCTGATACTATTGAAGCTTAACCTAAAAATAAACTTATAAATAATTTTTGTTCAGTTTATTGATTAATGTGTATTATTGCATTGGAAACGGAGATTAAATTACTCAGGTTTAGTGCCTCTGCATAAAACTTTTCCAATCAAAAGATCAAATTTTCAACTTCAATTTTTACAACAGATCAACAGCGAATTTTTTGAAAACGCATTCCTGATAATTTATGTACGACATATTACAACTGAACGACCTGCTCGTTCCTGAACTGCACGATATTGCAGATAAATTCAGTATTCCCCAAATGAAAAAATTGAGCAAGCCAGATCTTATTTCGGCTATTCTTAAAAACCAAGCAGATATGAACAAAGAAACCGACAACAACGAAAATGGTAACGGTGTAGAAAAACCAAAGAGAAAGAGAATTGCTAAAACAGAAGCTGCGGCTGCACCTGTTGAAGCCACGGATACGAATGAAGCAGCACCAATAGTACAACCTTCAGCAAAACCTGCTCACAACAAAAGAGAACCTATTTTAAAAAATAGAAAACCTGCAGATAATGAGAGGAAATCTGCACGCAATGAAAAGGTAGAAGAGCAGCCATCTCAAAATGAAGAAGAGTTACAGCCTATAACAAGTGAACAAACAACTTTACCTGCTGCATTTGCACAATTGTTGCAGGAAGAAGATATACAGCAGCCGGAAATTGCAATGGATGAAAAAACACAACAACCTCCTGCTCGCCCACAATTTAAGCCCAGAGAACAACCCGTTTTTAATATCGAATTTGATGGTATTATACAAGGTGAAGGTGTGTTGGAAATGATGCCCGATGGCTATGGCTTTTTGCGTAGCAGCGATTACAATTACCTTTCCTCACCAGATGATATTTATGTTTCTCCATCACAAATAAAATTATTCGGACTTAAAACCGGTGATACCGTTTTAGGTTCTGTTCGTCCGCCAAAAGAAGGCGAAAAATATTTTGCGCTTTTAAAGGTTACTACCATCAATGGTAAATCGCCCGAAGAAGTTCGTGACCGTGTACCGTTCGATTATCTTACGCCATTGTTTCCATTTGAAAAATTAAATCTTACAACAAGGTCTGATAATTATAGCACCAGAATAATGGATCTGTTTACTCCAATTGGTAAAGGCCAGCGTGGACTTATCGTAGCGCAACCAAAGACTGGTAAAACAATGTTGCTAAAAGAACTTGCAAATGCAATTGCAGAAAATCACCCAGAGTGTTATTTGATGATTGTATTGGTAGATGAGCGCCCGGAAGAGGTAACAGATATGGAACGCAGTGTACGTGCAGAAGTTATAGCCTCTACGTTTGATGAGCCTGCAGACAAGCACGTTAAAGTGAGTACCATTGCGCTTAACAAAGCAAAACGTTTGGTAGAATGCGGACACGATGTGGTAATATTGTTGGATTCCATTACCCGTTTGGCTCGTGCACACAATACTGTTG
>JANXTN010000335.1 GCA_025352435.1 Ferruginibacter sp.
AAAAAACAATGAGTGAAATCTTATCTGAAAAATACAAAAAAAGCCGGCAGCGTAATTATTAAATTTGCTGCTTTAAAACAGTTGGCTGTAATAGTATTTATAAGCTGTAACTGCTGTGAATAAAGGATTTTAGAAAATAATTTTATTTTTTGCAGTAATAAAAACCTTTTAAACTTCATTGTAATTCCTTTTAAGACCCTGTTACTTTTACAATAGAAAATATTTGGGTAAGAATATTTTTATTAAAAATCTTAAAAATTTATACAATGAAAAGTTTAAAGGTAATCGTATCAGTAATTAGTTTATTAGTAGTTTCTTCAACTTTAAAAGCACAGGAAGTTTCTATGCAAAAACAGGAGGATAATTTCTCCGTAAAATTTACAGGAGTTCAAGACAACTATTTATGCTTTCAGGTTCAAATAAAAAATATGGATAATAACAGCGTTTTCAAAATAAGCGATAAATCAGAGGGAGAACTTTACACACAAAACTGGAAACCAAAATCTCCTTTTCAGTTCTTTAGAATAGAAAAAAAAGACGGCCAACAATTGATTTTTAACTTTAAGGCAGGCATAAAAGAGGTTACAAAAATATTTTCTGCTACAACCAGAACCGTTGAAAACACTGTTGTTGAAGAAAATGGTTTGGTAATTTTATAATCTCCGTCTATTAGTTAATTGATTTAAAAATTAGGCGTTGCTTCTATCGCAACTGAAGCAACGCATAACTAAATAGGTAGTTTAAGAATTTAATTAACCTTGAAAAGACGCAATAAATTTTGGTGCTTTTCTTTTTTGAGATGCCTGCTCATAAGCATATGCCATGCTTAGTAATTTAGATTCAGAATAAGCAGTCGCCGTAAAAGAAAGACCGATTGGTAAGTCCTGTACAAAGCCCATTGGTACTGTAATGTGTGGAAAACCCGATATTGCCGCTGGCGTGGAAAATGAAAAGCCAGTATCATAATCACCGTTTATTAAATCGATACAACCCGCTAATCCATTGGTAACACCGCAGACTGCATCAAGATTATTTTTACTCATAAGATCTGCAATGATCTTTCTCGAAGACAAAGTTTTTGCCAAAGCTTCAGTGTATTCTTTGCTGTTTAAATCTCCTTTGGCCTGGCTGTTAATCAAGGTTTCCTGTTTAAAGAATGGCATTGCATTACTTTCATTTTGATTATCAAATGCAATAATATCAGACAGCGATTTCATGGTATGGTTTGCTGTTTTTAGATAATTGTTTACACCATCTTTAAATTCATACAACAATACCTGAAACTCAGCATTTCCAATTTCCTCTAAACTTTTCATTAATTCCACTTCTACAATAGTAGTTCCTAAGTTTGTAAGTTGTTCAATGGCTTCCTTATAAACTTTTACTACAGCTTCATGTCCACGAAGGTGAGATTTTTCTATACCTATTCTCTTTCCTTTTAATCCATCCTTACCTAGGAATATAGTATAATCTTTAAAACTTTTTCCTGCACTTTCTTTTGTTGTTTCATCAGCAGTATCTACGCCGGTTAATGCACCTAATAAAATCGCTGCATCTCTTACTGTTCGACCCATAGGTCCTGCCGTATCCTGAGTTTTTGAAATAGGAATAATACCTGATCTGCTCCACAATCCAACTGTAGGTTTTATGCCTACCAATCCATTAATTGATGATGGAGAAACGATTGATCCATCGGTTTCTGTACCAATGGCAATTGTACATAAATTTGCTGCTGCAGCTGCGCCTGAGCCTGCACTGGAGCCTGATGGATTGCGATCTAAAATGTAAGGGCATCTTGTTTGTCCACCACGGCTACTCCATCCGCTCGTAGATCTGCTGGAACGAAAATTTGCCCATTCACTTAAATTCGTTTTCCCAATTATTACTGCACCTGCCTCTCTCAATTTAGTTACGATAAATGCATCTTTAGCAGCTATATTTCCTTTTAATGCCAATGATCCGGCAGTGGTCATCATGCTGTCGCCGGTGTTTATATTATCTTTTATAAGCACAGGTATTCCATGAAGTTGCCCCCTAATTTTTCCGGCTTTTCTTTCTCTGTCCATGGCTTCTGCGATCTTCAATGCATCAGGGTTTAATTCTATTACTGAATTAATTTTTGGTCCGCTTTTGTCAATTTCTTTTATGCGTTTTAAATACATTTTCGTAATTGATACAGCAGATTGTTTTCCTGAAATCATCTTCTGCTGAAGCTGTGCAATAGTAATTTCATTTAAATCAAAATCTGTAAATGATTCATTTAATGGCGCAGCCTGTGTTTCATTGTAGATTCCTAGTGAGACAGCAGCAATTGTAATACCTGCGCCGGATGTATTTTTTAGAAAGTTTCTCCTATTCATGTAAGCAGTTTTTAATTTTAATAATTTTCTTCAATATTTCTAATGATCAAATTAGCATTTTTAATTAATGAATGTTTAAACACTTTTATTTTTTACCAAATTAAGTTCCTGATTAGTTTTTGTAAAAACAAAAGTGACCACAAAATATGTAGTCACTTTTTAATTATTTAGCG
>JANXTN010000352.1 GCA_025352435.1 Ferruginibacter sp.
CTCAGCCCAAAGGCGCAGGGATGGGCAGTAGTAGCTTATGCACAATAAAACTTTAAATTATAATATTACTTGCGTGCATAACTACTACAGACAGCCCGTTACAAATGTCCATCAACGCTGATTTGCTCACCGCCCCAACAACCCTTAAATTTGCGCTTCAAATAACTGTATGAGCGAAGAGAAAAGCCTGAATTTTTTAGAGGAAATTATAGAGACAGACCTGGCAGACGGGAAATATACATCCATCGTTACAAGGTTTCCGCCGGAGCCAAATGGCTACCTGCACATGGGGCATGCTACAAGTATTTGTTTAAATTTCGGGCTTACAAACAAATACCCGGGCTATACAAATCTTCGGTTTGATGATACCAACCCCGTAGCAGAAGACACCGAATTTGTAGAGAGTATAAAGGAAGATATTAAGTGGCTCGGCTTTGAATGGAAGCATGAATTGTATGCATCTGACTATTTTGATACGATGTATGAATACGCTGTAACGCTCATCAATAAAGGACTTGCGTATGTGGAAGATGCTACTGCGGAAGAGATTGCCAAACTAAAAGGCACACCAACTGAACCGGGAAAAGACAGTGCGGCACGCAGCAGATCGGTTGCAGAAAACCTTGATCTTTTTACCAGAATGAAGAACGGTGAGTTTGCAGATGGAACAAAAACCCTGCGGGCAAAAATAGATATGGCGCATACAAATATGCTGATGCGTGATCCATTAATATACCGAATAAAACATGCGCACCACCACCGCACCGGCGACAAATGGTGCATTTACCCGATGTACGATTTTGCGCATGGGCAGAGTGATTCTATTGAAAATATTACGCATTCAATTTGTACGCTGGAGTTTATTCCGCACCGGGAATTGTATGATTGGTTTATAGAAAAACTGGAAATTTATCCATCGCACCAATACGAATTTGCCCGCCGTAATTTGAGCTATACGGTAATGAGCAAAAGGAAACTTAAACAACTTGTAGAAGAAAAACATGTTGCAGGTTGGGATGATCCTCGTATGCCTACGATTAGTGGAATGCGCCGCCGTGGCTTTACACCGCAGAGCATTCGTACGTTTTGCGATAAAGTGGGCATTGCCAAAAGAGAAAATATTATTGATTTTAGTCTGCTGGAATTTTGCCTGCGGGAAGACCTGAACAACACCGCCCTGCGTACTATGGCCGTGCTTGATCCGTTAAAATTAATCATAACAAATTATGAAGATGGTAAGACCGAAGAACTGCAAAGTGAGAACGGTCCGGATGAAGCGTATGGCACCCGTACGGTTCCTTTTAGCAAAGAGCTTTGGATAGAGCGGGAAGACTTTATGGAAGTGCCCGCTAAGAAGTGGTTTAGGTTTGCACCGGGTGCAAGTGTACGCCTGAAGAGTGCGTACATACTGCGCTGCGATACTTTTGATAAAGATGAAAGTGGCAAAGTAACTGCTATACATTGCACCTATTTTCCTGAAAGTAAAAGCGGCAGCGATACGAGCGGCATTGCTGTAAAAGGTACTATACATTGGGTGAGTGCAACACATGCTGCAATGGCACAGGTAAACATGTACGACCGACTTTTTAAAGTAGAAAACCCAGGCAGTGAGGAAGGTGATTTTAAAGATTATATAAACCCGGATTCATTGCACATTGTGCAGGCATTCATTGAACCATCTCTCTTAAAAGCCACTCTCTCCGATCATTTTCAGTTTTTGCGCAAAGGCTATTTTTGTTTAGATAAAGAAAGCACAGCGGAGAAAATTATTTTTAATAGAACGGTGACGTTGAAAGACGCGTGGGTGAAGGAGGTGAAGAAAGGTTGATGGTTGATAGTTGCAACTTAAGTGTTGCGCTGTTTTTGGGGCTGTGAGCTGAAGTCTTTCTTGCTCTTTATGTTCGGGCTATCCGTTACAATCTTTTGTTCGTACCTCACAAAAGGAATTCCACTTCTATCCCGCAGCCTTTGTGCATTTTATCGTTTTTCAACAGTAGGAATACAAAATGACATTCGTAAAAAAGTAGTCTATAACAAGTATATTCCTTTCGCTTCCATTTCCAAATTCCGAATTACCAATTACTAATTCCTTCTCACCACTAGCCACTCCCCACTCTCGCAAAACCTACTCACCAAACAATTTTTCTTCCTTTTTCAAATACGGGAAAATGCTGCAAATAACCATCACAAAAGAGAGAATTACGATCAGGTAAATTCCTGCAAGTTTAGTAACCTCACCGTCAAACAGAGAGCCTGTAAAAATTACATAAGTACGCAGCGTATATGCGACCAATAAAGCACACAAAAACATATTTGCCCGCTTTGCGACTGCAGATTGCATTAATATAAACAACAAGCTGACTACTGCTAACACAGTGATTATAATTCCTGCTCTTCCGTAGTATACACCCGTTGCAAATTTCTTCACATTGTAACCGTTAAACGTCACATCAATACTATTATAATGCACCCAAGGAATAAAACAGGTTGCAATGATAGCAATGGTTGCAAAGATGGCTAAGTAATGAAGATTCTTTTTATAATTCATGGTCTTCTCGTATAATTCTTGTAAAATTAAACTCATAAAAGTTCTTACACACCTAAATTCCTTAAAACAAAAAAGCCGCAAACAAATGCGACTTTTCATTTTTGAGAGGTCCCTAGCGGATTCGAACCGCTGTAGAAGCTTTTGCAGAGCTTTGCCTAGCCACTCGGCCAAAGGACCAAATTCATTCAAACAAATTTCGAATGGCAGATTGCAAAAGTAGGGAAATTTATTTATCAGATTACTAAATTTTTCAGCGAAATTGAGAGCCTAAATTAACAGCATGAAAAGCATTGCAGCATCTGAATTGATCATTAATAACCGAGGAGCAGCCTACCATCTAAACTGTCGCCCTGAAGAGCTAGCAGATACAATTATCACCGTTGGTGATCCTGATAGAGTGAAAGAAGTGAGTAAACATTTTGACAGCATCGAGTTTAAAAATAACCATCGTGAATTTGTAACCCATACCGGTTTAATGGCTGGTAAACGTATTTCGGTTGTAAGTACGGGTATCGGTCCGGATAATATTGACATTGTTTTAAATGAACTGGACGCACTGGTAAACATTGATTTTGAAACAAGAGCCATCAAAAAAAACCTTACACAACTAAATATTATTCGTTTAGGCACATCCGGTTCGCTTCAAGCGGAAATTCCTGTTGATAGTTTTGTTGCAAGTACCCATGGTTTGGGTCTGGATAATTTGATGAATTTTTATCGTCATAGCAACAATGACGAAGAATTGCAGATCAAACAAGCCTTCGTTACTCATACACAAATAGATGCAGTAACCCACCCTTATATTTTTGGAGCAAGCCCTGCCCTATTGAAAGAATTCGTAAAAGATTTTCATCATGGTATTACTGTGACTTGTCCCGGCTTTTACGGTCCGCAAGGTCGTGTTTTAAGACTAGGATTAGCACAACCAAATCTGATTGACAGTCTTACTTCCTTTTCCTTTGGCAGCCACCGCATTAGTAATTTTGAAATGGAAACATCTGCTATTTATGGTCTTGGAAAAACGTTGGGGCATCATTGCTTGTCGTTAAGCGCAATCGTTGCAAACCGTATTAGCAAAGAGTTTAGTACTGACGGAAATGCGGCTGTAGAGAATTTGATTGTGAAAGCGCTGGGGATTATTGGAAGCATAAATTAATCAACACTAACTAAAACAACTAACTAAGCTAAATCTCCAAACCCCAACAAATGGAACTTACTTTTTATAAATACCAAGGAACGGGAAACGATTTCATCATATTTGATAATAGAACCAACCTGTTACCTTCATTCTCAGAGAAAAACCTAAAGCATTTGTGTGATAGAAAATTTGGAATTGGTGCTGACGGCGTAATGTTGTTAAATACGTTACCGAGTTACGATTTTGAAATGGTCTATTTTAATGCGGATGGCAAGCCAAGCAGTATGTGTGGCAACGGTGGTCGCTGCATGGTTCGCTTTGCAAATGATAGGGGCATTAAAAAAGAAAGCTATCGTTTTTTAGCGGTTGACGGTGAACACACTGCTTCCATTGATCTAGACAATACCGTTCGATTGAAAATGCAGGATGTTAATGATGTAGAAATGCATGCAGGCTATGCAATTCTTGATACCGGCTCTCCACATTATATAAAGAACAGCACAGATGTAAGGAATATGGATGTATACAAACGAGGACATGAAATACGCTACAGTCCTGAATTTGGGAAAGAAGGCATCAATATTAATTTTGTAGAAACCACAGGGGACTACTCCATTTATGTGCGCACGTACGAGAGAGGCGTGGAAGATGAAACGCTTAGTTGCGGTACAGGTGTAACTGCTGCAGCTTTAATGAGTGCGCACCATGAGCGTGGCTTTAACCAGGTAGAAGTGCAAACCAACGGTGGTAATTTAAGCGTAGAATTTAATCAGACTGGAGACAAAAGTTTCAGCGATATTTATCTCTGTGGGCCGGCAACTTTTGTGTTTAAAGGAAGCATAAATATTTAATAATTTTTCATGATTCAATACTTCAATATTGTTGATCACCGTACTGTTGCTACAGATAAACCCGGTAGTGGTACTTGGGTAAATGTGTTGCCGCCGTTAAAACAGGAAGAGTTCTCAGAACTAAGTGAAGCATTGGAAATTCCGCTTGACTTTTTAAAAGATTCATTGGATATTGACGAACGCAGTCGCTACGAAGCAGAAGATGATGTGAAGTTGATCGTCATTAAAACACCCACAGAAAATAACTCTTTCAACGAGAGTGATGCTTTCTATATCACCATTCCAATTTGTATTTTACTTACAAAGAACCAGATTGTAACGGTAAATTCTTTTGAGAACGAAGCGATCAAAAAGTTTCTAAACAGTTTTCAAAATCGCCATCCTGACAAGCGGAACATGATGGTTTTAAAGATTTTTGAAAAAGTAATTAATACATATCAGAACCATCTAAAAGAAATAAACCAACGCCGTAATGCGTTAGAGCAAAAGTTGTACGCTGCTAATAGAAATGAAGAGCTTTTTCAATTAATGCGCATACAAAAAAGTCTCGTATATTTTGTAACTGCTTTGCGCAGCAACGAACTGTTGCTTATGAAACTGGCACGTACCGATTTTTTGCAATTAAGTGAAGATGAAAAAGATTTTCTGGATGATCTTGTAGTAGAAACTTCACAGGCTTTGGAAACTGCTAATACGTACACTACTATACTAATAAGTACGCTGGATACGTTTGCAAGTATTATCAGTAACAACCAAAATGTAGTGCTTAAAAG
>JANXTN010000356.1 GCA_025352435.1 Ferruginibacter sp.
AACTGAAGCTTCGCTGTTTAAAAAATACTTCCTTCCTACGGAAAATCTTAAGATATTTTATTTAACTAAAACAGACCTTAAAAAAATTATTTATACTTACTTTAAGATATTATCCTGAATATTTTCCTGCATTTCAATTCCATTTAAAATGGTATTTATTAAGAAGCTAAACGACATTCTCTTTAGAAAAATTACATGACATTATTTACCCCTTCGGTATTTTAGATAATACCAAATTTCTTATCTTCAACATACAACGTTAAACGCATGAGTAAACTTTTACTTCTCACTATATTATTAATTTTTTTTAGTGGTACAAAAGCACAGGTAGCAGATAATTTTGCTGATGGAAACTTTACTACAAACCCAACATGGATAGGCAATACAGGCGACTGGATCATAAATCCGGCTTTTCAATTGCAAAGCAATAGCACGGTTGCAAACAGTACATTTTATTTAAGCACAGCAAGTACTTTGGCTACTACAGCGCAATGGGATTTCTATTGCTACCTCGCATTTAATCCATCCGGTTCCAACTATGTAGATGTGTTTTTGACGGCTTCTGCACGTGACTTAATACTAGCATCCACCACAGGTTATTTTGTTAGAATAGGTAATACACAGGATGAAATTTCTCTTTATAAAAAAGATGCGTCAGGAGTAGCTACAAAAATTATTGATGGGGTAGATGCTGTGCTAAACACCAGCAACAATGTTTTAAAAATAAGAGTTGTCAGAAACGCTGCAAATCTTTGGACACTCTCACGAGATATTACAGGAACCGGAAATAATTATTTTGTTGAGGGCTCTGTAACCGATAATACCTACAACAGTTCTGTTTTTTTTGGAATACTTGTTAAGCAAAGCACTGCTACCTTTTTCCAACGCCACTTTTTTGATGATATAGTTGTGCAAGCTTTTGTACCTGATGTAACGCCGCCTGCAATAATTGCTGTTACTGCATTGTCAGCAACAACGGTTGATGTATTGTTTAACGAGCCTATTGAAATTGTAAGCGGCCAAACGGCAGCAAATTATGTTGTAAGCAATGGAGTTGGTTCGCCTACATCTGCTGTGAGAGATGCGGCAAATCCTTCATTAGTGCACTTAACTTTTACGGCAAATATTTCTGCACGTACAAACCTTACCATTACGATTAACGGTGTAAAGGATGTTTCAAATAACATACTCAATAATGGCACCGCAAGCTTCAGTTATTTTGTGCCGCTACAGTATGATGTGGTTATTGACGAATTGATGGCTGATCCAACACCTGTTATAGCCTTAACCACAAACGAATGGCTGGAACTTAAAAATACTTCTGCCTTCCCAATCAATTTGCTCAACTGGAAACTTGGAAAATCTACAGGTGAAAGTGGGCCAATGCCTTCGTATATTTTACCTGCCGGTGGATATGTTATTGTCTGCACAGGAAGCGCTGTTGCTGCCATGAGCGCTTATGGTCCAACGATTTCTGTAACCGGTTTCCCCGCTTTAAACAATGATGCTGATCGTATTTATTTGCGTTCGCCACAAGGCGTAATCATACATTCTGTAAACTATACCGATGCATGGTATAAAAATGAATTGAAGAAAAATGGTGGCTGGACGTTGGAAATGATTGATACAAAAAACCCCTGCACCGGTATCAATAACTGGAAGGCAAGTATTGATGTAAGAGGTGGAACACCCGCTGCAAAAAACAGTGTAGATGCAGTAAATGCGGATGTTACCGCACCAAAGCTATTGCGTGCTTATTCGCCTGACCCAACACATGTAACTTTGGTATTTGATGAATCGGTTGACAGTACCAATGCAGCGACAGCAGCGAGTTACAGCTTAAGTGATGGCATTGCCATTACAAATGCATTACCATTATCCATTTCGTTTGACAGGGTTTCGCTTACCCTTTCTACTGCACTTTCGCCAAATAAAATTTATACAGTCACAGCAAATACAATTACCGATTGCTCTGGCAATACCATTGGCAGCAGCAAAAATACAAGGGTTGGTTTAAGTGTGCGTACAGATAGTTTTGATATGGTTGTAAACGAGATTCTCTTTAACCCAAAACTAAATGGTACAGACTATGTAGAGTTCTACAACCGCAGCAAAAGAATATTAAACCTTAAAAATGCGTACATAGCAAACAGGAATACTGCAGGTGCTGTTGCCAGCATTGCGCAGTTTACCACAGAAGATTATTTATTTTTCCCCGGAGATTATATTGTTGTAACCGAAGATCCATCATTGGTAAAAAGAGACCATATTGCCAATGATGGAAATGCATTTTTGCAAATAAAAACGATGCCTTCTTTTAATGACGATGACGGAAATGTAATTGTTTTAAATGAACAGGGCATCGTAATAGACGAGGTGAAGTACAGCGCCAAATGGCATTTCGCATTAATAAGCAATGAAGAGGATGTAGCGCTGGAAAGAATAAATCCTGATGCTGCAAGTGTGCAAAGTAATTTTCACAGTGCAGCTACCAGCGTGGGTTATGGTACACCCACTTATAAAAATTCGCAGAACAGAATTGATTTAGAAGTGCAAGGCGACATCAGCATTACTCCTGCGATTGTGAGTCCCGATAATGATGGGATAGATGATTTTGCAACCATACAATACAGTTTTCCTGAACCGGGATATATTGCCAACGTTACCATCTTTGATGCTTCGGGAAGACCAGTAAGATATTTGGAAAGGAATGCATTGAGTGGCATAAAAGGTTACTACCGCTGGGATGGGCTTGGAGAAAAAATGAAAAAATTACCTGTTGGAATTTACATTATTTACACAGAGGTATTTAATCTTCAGGGTAAAACAAAGAATTTTAAAAACACCATTGTAGTAGCAAGACGGAAGCAGTAGCTCCATATTATGATTTACATTCATTACTGATAAATATTTTATCTTGCTATCAATGAATTTGCTTTCCAAATCAATATCTTTTCTTGCAAGGATGCGCTATAGCCGTATTCATAACTGGATAAACCATCCTGCAGCAGCGCAACGGGAAGTACTTCAGTGTTTAATTTCAGATGCGCAATACACCGTGTTTGGTAAGCAATATGATTTTGCCAAAATGTTTACGGTTAAAGAATTTAAAGAGCGTGTACCATTGTGTGATTACGAACAGATGAGTCCTTACATCGAGCGCATGATGCAAGGTGAAGAAAATGTATTGTGGAATACGCCTGTTAATTGGTTTGCAAAGAGTAGTGGCACTTCAAACAATAAAAGTAAATTTATTCCTGTCAGTGAAGAAAGCTTACAGGAAAATCATTTTAAGGCGAGTAAGGATGTACTTACAAAATATTACAACAATTTCCCATCAAGCGATTTGCTTACCGGCAAAAGCCTTGTGGTAGGGGGCTCACACCAAATAAGCCAACTGAGTGATGATATTCAATGTGGAGATTTGAGTGCAGTATTGATGCAAAATTCGCCGTTTTGGGGCCAATGGCTGCGCACACCGGAATTAAGTATTGCCCTGCTGGATGAATGGGAAAACAAGATTGAAAAACTTGCGCAGGCAACAGCTGTTGAAAATGTAACCATGCTTGCAGGCGTACCTACATGGACTTTACTTTTACTTAAACGTATTTTGGAAATAACCCAAAAGCAAACCATCAAAGAAGTATGGCCCAATCTCGAATTGTACATAAACGGTGGTGTATCATTTATTCCTTACAGAAAGCAATTTGAAAACATTATAGGCAAACAAATAAATTATTTAGAAATATACAATGCAAGCGAAGGCTTTATAGCAGGACAGGAAAAGCCCGATGATGATGGCTTGTTATTGTTTACAGAACACGGTATCTTTTATGAGTTTTTACCCGTGGAGGAATACAAAAGAACTAACCCAAAAACATTGGGTTTGAAGGCTGTTCAGCTAAACAAAAATTATGCGATCGTTATAAGTACAACCGGTGGTTTGTGGCGGTACATTATGGGTGATACGGTTGAGTTTACGTCCCTTAATCCATACAAAATAAAAATTACAGGCAGAATAAAACATTACATGAATGCCTTTGGGGAGGAAGTAATTGTAGACAATGCTGATGTGGCCATTGCAGCTGCTGCGCTAAAAACAAATTCCATTGTAAAGGATTACACTGCAGCACCCATACACTTTACAGCAAATAACAATGGAGCACATGAGTGGCTAATAGAGTTTGATAAAGCGCCTAAAAACCTATCTGTTTTTGCCAAAGAAATGGATGCTGCACTAAAAGCGGTAAACAGCGATTACGAAGCAAAACGCCACAAGGACATTGCACTTCGTATGCCGGTGGTGCACGCTATGAAAACAGGAACTTTTAATGCATGGCTTCGCAGCAAAGGCAAAGTGGGCGGGCAACATAAAGTACCAAGGCTAAGCAATGATAGAAAAATTGTAGAAGAAATATTAGCTCTACAAAAATAAGTTCCCCTTTTTTATACCTCATTTAATGGAAACATATTTTTTTAAATATTACATTTATAAATAAATAATCAAAACCAACACTACATGAAATTTCTCCACGCATTTATTTTTATGCTTCTTGCTGCGTTTACTTCTCTTGCGCAGAACAACACAAAAAGAAGTTTGATACCTACTGATGTTTACAAAATAAAAAATATTGCTGACCCGCGAGTTTCGCCGGACGGCAAATGGGTAGCTTATGTTTTAAGCACTGTAGATACTGCAAAAGATAAACGTAACAGCGATATATGGATGGTGAGTTTAGATGGAAAAGAAACATTGCAAATGACCAATACCGAAGATGGGGAATCAAGCCCGAGATGGAGCCCTGACGGGAAGTACCTATCGTTTATTGCATCTAGAAATGGCGACAAGCATTCTCAGATTTGGTTGATGGACAGAAGAGGTGGTGAAGCAAAAAAAATGACTGATACGAAAGGCGATATCGGTGAATATACATGGAGCCCCGATGGGAAGAAAATTGCGCTCAGCATTGTTGACCAAGACTTTACTGATACTGCAAAAACAAAAACACGGTTGCCTTATGTAATGGATCGCTACCATTTTAAACAGGACAGAGATGGTTGGATTGAAGACCGTTATAATCACCTATATGTTTTTGACATGGATACAAAAAAAATGGATACTTTGACCAAGGGTAACTTCAATGAAACTTCGCCGCAGTGGAGCCCTAATGGTAAGCAACTTGCCTTTGTAAGTAACCGTAGTGCTGACCCTGATAGAAATGACAATGAAGATATTTTTGTAATGAATGCAGAAAAAAATGCAGCATTAAAAAAACTTACAGACTGGCCCGGTGCAGATAGAAATCCAAGATGGAGCCCTGATGGTGAAACCATTGCCTATACAAGCACTTCGAGCAATTTAAATTTTACCATGTATGGGCAAAACGGTGTTTCATTAGTAACTCCATCAACTGGCGTCGTAAAGTCTTTAGCAGGAACGGTTGATAGAAATGTGGGAGATATTCAATGGAGCAATGATGGAAAAAATATTATCTGTTTGGTTACAGATGACAGAAAGCAATATGTAGGAAATATTTCTTTGGCAAATAATATGCTTTCAACTATTTCCGGTGATGAAAAAAGTTTTTCAGATATACAACTAAACAGTTCTTCCAATACCATTGTCACCATTTTAAGTGAACCACAATTTCCTGGTGAATTGTATGTAATAGAAAATAAGCAATTAAGAAGGCTTACACATATTCAGGATTCTGTCACGAATCAAATTCAATTTTCAAAGGCTGAAGGGTTTACATCTGTAAGTAAAGACGGAGCAAAAATATCAGGCATTTTGTACCGTCCGGTAAATGCGCCAGAAGGAAAGAAGTTACCAACCATTCTTTTTATACATGGCGGTCCTGTTGGTCAGGATGATTATGGGTTTGACCTTAGTCGCCAGATGCTTGCTGCTGCAGGCTATGCAGTTGCGGGAGTGAATTACAGAGGCAGCAATGGCAGAGGAATAGAATTTACAAAAGCTATTTATGCAGATTGGGGGAATAAGGAAGTGATGGATATTTTAGGAGCAGCAGATTACCTCGTGAAAATGGGCATCGCCGATGAAAATAATCTAGGTATTGGCGGCTGGAGTTATGGCGGCATATTAACCAATTATACCATTGCGAGTACTACGAGGTTTAAAGCTGCTGCAAGTGGTGCAGGCAGTTCATTGCAATTAAGTATGTATGGTGTAGACCAGTATGTATCTCAATACGAAACAGAATTGGGTGCGCCATGGAAAAATCCAAAAAAATGGATAGACCTCTCTTATCCGTTTTTTAATGCGGATAAAATAAAAACACCTACGCTATTTATGGCCGGTGAAAAAGATTTTAATGTGCCTTCTGCCGGCTCTGAGCAAATGTATCAGGCTTTGCGTTCTCTAAATATTCCAACGCAATTGGTCATTTATCCGGGACAGTTTCACGGCATATCAAAACCTTCTTACCAGGTAGATCGTTTTGAACGTTACATAAAATGGTTTAATAAATATTTGAAATAGATTTTGTAATATTTTTTTAAAACCATTTGGGCGGAGATAATGATTCCCACTAAATTGCAGGCTTACACAAATAATAGAAATGAAACTTTTAGAAAATAAAACAGCCATTGTAACTGGCGCTGCTAGAGGAATTGGAGAAGCTATTGCAATAAAATTTGCAGAGCAAGGGTGCAATGTTGCGTTTACTTATGTGAGTGACAGTAGTAACGAAAAGGCTAATAGCTTAGTAGAAAAGCTAACTGCCCTTGGTGTTAAAGCAAAAGCGTATCAAACTAATGCTGGCGATTATGCCGCATCTGAAATATTTGTAAATGATGTTGTAAAAGAATTTGGGCAAATAGATATTTGTGTCAATAATGCAGGAATATCAAAAGATAATTTATTGCTGCGTATGACGCCTGAGCAATGGGACGATGTAATGAACATCAACTTAAAAAGTGTATTCAATATTACCAAGCAGGTTATAAAACCAATGATGAAGGCACGCAGCGGCAGCATCATCAATATGAGCAGTATTATTGGCGAAACGGGCAATGCAGGCCAAAGCAGTTATGCAGCAAGCAAAGCAGGAATAATAGGTTTTACAAAAAGCATAGCCAAAGAAATAGGCAGTAGGAATATACGCTGTAATGCGATAGCACCTGGCTTTGTAGAAACTGATATGACGAGCTATTTAAAAGAAGGTGAAGCATCAGACAAATACAAAGCTTCTATACCGCTTGGCAGATTTGCAAGTGCGGAAGATATTGCCAACGCAGCGCTTTTTCTTGCGAGTGATATGGGTAATTATATAACCGGGCAAACCATCAGTGTTTGCGGTGGATTGAATATTTAAAATGACAAAGTCAGATATTACGATAGTTCTATATTCTGCTGAATACAAGGAATATATTAAAACGCTGAATTACGAATGGCTGGAGAAATATTTTTATGTAGAGCCCGGAGATGTAAAACAGCTATCGGACCCACAGCAATATATACTTGATAAAGGTGGCTCTATTTTTTTTGCGAAGCATAAGGATAAAATTGTGGGCACTTCCTCATTGATGAAAACCGGTATTGGTGAATACGAGCTTGCAAAGATGGCAGTTACAGAAAAGTACAAAGGGCTCGGCATTGGGCAAATGCTGTTGGAACACTGTCTGAATGAGGCAAATAAATTAAATGCAATAAAAGTGAGTTTATTTTCCAGTACCAAATTAAAATCTGCCATTCATCTCTATAAAAAATATGGTTTTACAGAAATGCCATTACCTGAAGATGTACATTATGAAAGAGCTGACATTATGATGGAATTAATTTTATAAATTATTTATTCGTAATAAAAAGTGTATGCTTTTTGAAACATATACCCGACAGGAGTTGGATGATTTAAATTAAAAAATATGTTATCGTACCAAAAGTTATTGTCAGAAAATAAAGCATGGGCTGAAGAACAGAGTCGGTTAAATCCTGAATATTTTAAAATCCTTGCTTCGCAACAAGCTCCTGAATTTTTATGGATTGGTTGCAGTGACAGTCGGGTACCCGCAAACCAAATCACAGGAACATTACCTGGG
>JANXTN010000002.1 GCA_025352435.1 Ferruginibacter sp.
GACAGGAATAAGTGCCCAAAAAAATACACACGCTAAAATATAGAGCAAAGCTTTTCGTTTATTTTCCCCGATAAATTCCTGCATTTTACATCTATTATTTTTGAGATTTTAATTATGAGTTAGAGTAATTTTTTTTACTAAACACTTGAACATTACCAAAACAAAAGGGTTGATTTTCTTCCGAAAACCAACCCTCATAGTAAGTTGTAATTTTTTTAAAACTTCACCGTAAGGGTGGCGTTAAAGGTTGTACCTAACTGGCTAAACTGAGAACCATTGTAACCAAGTATACGGTACCTTCCACTAAATGATAAAAAACCTTCTAATAAACTTTTATCTGCCGGTACAGCTAATGCAGCCTTCGCTGTTGCATAATCAGGATCAGTAGCGTTACCTGTAAGTTCTAATTTCCATTTTGGCAATATATTAAACAGATTATTGGCAGTTACGTTGAAGGCAACTTTACTATTGAAGTTGTAACCAATATTTAAATCTGTTACCAATGCCGGTTGAAATACTTGCTTTATATTATTCATTATATCGCCACCATTATCTAAATCCTGAAATTTAGTTGGACCGAACAAAGTGTTGTTTAAATTAAAATTAAACTTCTCTACATTGTAATCAAATCCAAAAATTGCTTTGTATTTAGGCCGGCTTTCAGTAAGCAATGATTTTATTTGCGTATTTAAAATAGAAGATCCTGCATCTTTAATTGCTTTTGGTGTAACGGGCGTTCCTATTATTTCATTTTTAAGGGTGTAGTTCCCTGCAATATTTATGGCTAGTTTGCCTTTCCCTAAATCAATGTTTTTATAATTAGCAACGAAATCTAAACCGGATGTTCTGGTTTTAATTCCATTTATAAAAAACTGAACGCTGGCCAAATCAAAGTTTCCTGCGCCAACTGCAGTGCCTTTTAATATTCTACCAAGCTCTGTTACCGGCGTTGCAAGCTTACGGTCATCGGTAGTGATTGAAGAGCTGTAAACTATTCTATCTTTAATGTCAATCGTGTAATAATCAAATGTTACACTTAGGTTTTTTGTTGGTTTTATACCTAACCCTAAAGTGAAATTTGTAGATTTTTCGGCTGTTAATTTTGGAACTCCCAAAGAGAAGGCTTCTTTGCTGGAGTTATTAAATAAACCTGATGTTTGAATGGTACCTCCTGAAAAAGATGCCTGCGTAGACTGAGTATATATCTGATGTAAAGTTGGTGCTCTAAAGCCGGTAGATACTGAGCCCCGAAGCGTTATTTTATCGTCTAAAAATTTATAACGGGATGATAATTTGTAAACAAATGTATTTCCAAAATCGCTGTAACGTTCTCCTCTCACAGTTGCATTTACTAAAAAATCTTTTGTCACATCGGCACTTACATCAAAATAACCACCAAGATTAAAACGGCTGTTACTCCTTGCGTTTACAATATCAATTCCCGGAAAAGAATTTGCACCTTGTCCTTTGTAAGATGCTGTGTCTCCCTCAAATATTTTAAATGTTTCTGTTCTTACTTCAGTACCAAAACCAATGGCAACATTATCCGAAACACTTTTCGAAATGTCTATATTACCAATTGTATTACTGAAATTAAAACCACCCGGTTTAAAACTTGTCGGGCTTTTTGCTCCAAAGCCTCTGTTTACCGTGTTGTTCACTGAATAAATTTGTTGGTTTCCACCTACAGTTAGACTTACATCATGTTTCCAGCCATTCGTTTCATTTTTAAAACCAATGGTTCCATTGTAGTCCTGTAGATCGCCCTCAAAAGTTGGTTCGTAACCAAGATATCCTTCATACAAAGGATCATTTCCGCCTGTGTAATTTGGTGCGCCGGGAATTCTAGTATGCAATAAACCTGCATCTGTGCGCCAGTAAGGTGTTCTATAATTTGCATTGCTGATTACTTTTTTTACTACAAAAGCTGCATTACCATATATCAATCCTTTATCTCCGGTTTCTATGCCCGCATTTACTAAAAACTTAGCAGTTGTAGTTGCGCCTGTTCCATTTTTATTTAAACCCGTTGGGTATTTTGCTAAAAAAGCTTTTATTGCAGCATCGTCATTTGGGCCACCACTAAATGTTGCAATTTCCGTTGGTATATCTATTACGCCGGAGCGAACTGCATTATTCTGTTGGCTAAGTGCAGCTGTATAGTTTACAAAGCCTCTTGTGCCCAAATTACTTCCACTGTTAAAAGATAATCCGTAAGTGCCGCCATCACCTTTTCCTGTAACACCACCCATTAGATTTACAGAACTGTACTGGTATTTATCTTTTAAAATTACATTCATTACACCAGCTATTGCATCACTTCCATACTGTGCAGATGCACCATCACGCAGAATTTCCACATTTTTGATGGCGTCTACCGGTATTGCAGAAAGATCAGCACCGGTTTCTCCACGTCCTGGAGAAAATTGAACATACAATAACGAACTTAAGTTTTTACGCTTACCATTTACCAATATCAATGTGCGACTTGGTCCAAGATTTCTTATCTCGTATGGATCTAACAAAGTAGATGCATCATTTACCGGAGTATTTACGGTGTTAAAAGAAGGTACCCTGTATTGTAAAGCTTTGTCAAAGCTTGGTTGACCCGTGCTTTTTAAAGTTGCTGCATCCACATTGTCAACCGGTAAAGGAGTATTTAAAGAAGACCGGGGTTGAGAACGTGTTCCTACAACAACGATATCCACTAATTTATCTGCATTTTCTTTTAAAGTTACATCTACAACTTTCATTTCATCAGCTGCCAATACCACTGTTAATGTGTTTGATAAATAACCCGTGTTTGAAAAACTGACTTTGTAAGTGCCGGGGTTTAAGCTCAACTTATAATTTCCACTTGCGTCGGTTGTAGTTCCTTTATTTCCCGGGGAGGTGATGACACTTACACCTTTTATCGCTCCTTCGGTTACCGTTACTGTTCCGCTAATACCTGATTGGGCAAATAAAAATGCATTAGAAAATTGTCCTATAAATAGGAAGAATAAAAGTTTTTTCATTTTTTTCATTTAAAAGTTAATTATATGGTATTTCAAATCTATATAAAAAACTTCAGCTAAAGTTGCTTAACGAGAAATAATATGAGAACTAGAACATATAATAAATAAAAAAATACCTATAATAGATATAAATTCTAGTATTTCCATCTTTGTGAAATCAAAATACTTTAATTATTTTAAAAACTTCGTTTAAAATATGAAAGGCTCGTGTATATATTTAAATATTTACAAAATTTTAATTTATTGTGATGTCTAGTTGCTTGCTTTTACCTTATTCATTCAAATGCCGGGGTAAATTAACCTATCAGCTTTCTTATAACAATACTTGCTGCTACAGCACCAAACATGGCAGGCATATATGAAATTGTGCCGTAAGCAGATTTTTTGTAATTGCTGCCGTCTGTCAAAAGCAAACTCTCTTTATTAGGAAGTTCGGGAGAAAAGACGCAGTCTATTCCCTTTTTTATCTTGTGATTGACATGCAGCATTTTACGAATTTGTTGGGCAAATACGCAGTTGTAAGTTTTAGAGATATCCGCAATTTCAATTACCGTCGGGTCCATTTTGCCGCCTGCTCCCATGCTGCTTATTATAGGTACATTTTTTTTATAAGCAGCCACCATAAAAGTTAATTTAGGAGTTACACTATCTATGGCATCAAGTACATAATCTATTTTGGTTTCAAAATATGAGTCAACATTTTCCGGTGAAATGAATTTTTTTACAACATGCAAAATCATTTCAGGATTTATATCCTTTAGTCTCGCTTCCATAATATTAGCTTTAAATTCTCCATGGTTTGAAGCAAGTGCGGGAAGTTGCCTGTTACGGTTTGTTGGATCAACAACATCGCCATCAATAATGGTCATTTCCCCTACTCCACTTCGGGCTATAAACTCTGCTGCATAAGAACCTACACCACCGAGCCCCACTATCATTACATGAGCAGAAGCCAGTTTTTGTAAAGCATTTTTTCCAATTAGTAATTCTGTTCTGCTAAGCCATGTAAAATCTGTAGTCATGTTAGTTTTGAAGTTCAAATTTTTCTATTTACAATTGTTTACTGTTTAAAAAAATTCAAGAATAAGATCTAAACAATAATCATTCAATCTACAAATAAAAAAAAGGCAATCGCTTTTTGTATAAGAGATTGCCTTTACCAACTATTAAAAACAGACTTAATTTTTTATAATGGATTTGCTTTGTACTTTACCACTTCCATCGTCAAAACGTAACAAGTACATGCCGCTGTTTAAGTTAGCAATATTAATTTGAGTTTGCTGTGTATTTGGCATTGCAAGTTTTTGCATCAAAATCTTACCTTCTGCGTTATACAAAGTAAATACTGCTTTTTCAGTTGCTTTGTTATGCTGAATGGTTACCTGCTCAATTGCAGGTTGAGGGTAAGCCTGTAAGCTGTTTAAGATTATTTCTTTACTGAATAATTTAATTATAGCGGAGTATTTTGTTTTACCATCAAAATCTACATTTTTTATGCGGAAGTAAACAGTACCTGAAATTTTATCTATATAGTTTAAGCTGTACACAGTTTTTCCTGTGGCAGGTACATAACCAATGCTTTGAAATGCTGTCCCATTGGAACTTGTCTCTAAATAATAGCCTTGTACGTTTATTTCATGTGCTACATTCCACAATAATCTTGTGGTGCCGTCATCTTGCTTTCTCGCTACAAATCCTTCAAATGTAACAGGCAAAGGACCACCCTGAACGCCCAACGATAGATCATCAAATAAAACTCTTTCAGTTGCATGTCCTGTAGCAACTCTAAATGTAAATTCAAATCTTACCTGTTGCCCTGCCACCAAATCCTGGTCAGATAATCTTAAACATATATTTCCTGATGTACTAGGTAATGCTGTGAAAACGGGGCCATTGGCAGTGGTTGCTAATACTTCTAATGGTGGATTGGTTGCTGCCGTTATTATTCTTATTCTATATTCAGTGCCTACGGGTGCCTCATACCTAAAACCAATTGTAGTTTGTCCAGTTTCTGCCAATGTGTAAACCGGTGAAATCAGGCTGCCGGTCCTACCATTAAGTCCGCTATTTTCAATTTCTGCCCCTGCTGTTGGGTTCCAAAAAAACGAAACATCATTTGCATCGGAATAAATACTGGGTGAACTGAACCCTTCGTCAGAGGTATTAAAATTTCTAAATACACTACAATTGGAAACATTGGTTGTAGTGGTAGGAAACTGTGCTGCTGCTGCGATAGCACAAATGGATGTAAATGCTGAGAGTAAAAACTTTTTCATAATTTTTAAATTTTATTATTTCATAAGAATTTTAAAATTCTTCAATAAGATATTGGATATAACTTAGAGGTTAAACAGAGAATAAAGCAGGATTGATATTAAAAATCCAAAGATGGTGCCTACTTTTAGTTGCAGACAAATAAAGAAAAATCTCCAACAGATTACATGTAATAACTCAAGAAATTTGATAAGCTAATAGAAAATACAATTTCACTTTAAAAATTATGCAAAAAAATAATCAATTGTGTGCAATCCTATCCACAATTTTTTCATGTTAAACTAAATGTAAAAAGGATGAGAAGATTGTAAATGAGTTTAAGCCGTGTATTTTTGAAACTTAAAATTTAAAAAATGAAAATTATTTTACTGTCTGGATTATTATTTCTTTCAACTGTTGGCATGGCTCAACCAAAGTTGTTAACGCAGGCTACAATTACTACGCTTACTAATATCATAGCTCCTGAAGATGAAGATGTATCTCAAATACAGAACCCTAGTGCTGGCGGATTTAATTTTAGAAATTTTGGAGATGGGGAAACAAAAAGTACGACATACGTTAAAAACGACTTAGTAAAAACCAACTACAAATCAGAATCTTTTAGAGGAAGTATGTACAGAAACAATACGACAAAAATAACAACCACTATTTTTGAAATAATGGGTAATAAGCAGGGCTTTTATTCTTCAGATAATGATCAGGTAGAAATGGTGAAAAGAATGGACAGCATGATGAGGGAAAGAGCAAAAACTGATACAAACGTGAAGGTACGTTCCCGTTCGGCTAATTTTTCTAACAGCATACAATATACCAATGAAACAAAAAAGATTGCTGGTTACAATTGCAAAAAAGCACTTATAATTACTGATAAATTGATTGCAAAAGATACCCAGGCAGTGTGGTATACCCCTGAAATAAAATTTGCTCATCTTTCATCAACAGGCGGTACAAGTGGCATTGCAAATTTAGGAGGCCAATCTGCTAATCCTTTTGATAAGCTTGATGGTTTTGTTATGATGTATGAACGTAACATGCCACGTGGTCGTAAGATGGAAGTAAAAGTTTCAAAAATTGAAATTGATAAAGATATTGCAGACAAAGAATTTGAAATCCCTAAAGATGTAGAGATTAAATCTATAAAGGATATGCAGGGTTCGGGCGGTGGCGGCTTTAGGTTTCAAAGACCCTAATTAAAAAACGGCAGTGAAAACTGCCGTTTTTTAATGTTTAAAATTTGATACCATCTATAATTTTATCATACTCTGCAGATTTTTTTACGTCTCCTTTTATTCTATAAGCATCACTCAAAAAACCGGCTACCTGCTTATAATTTATTTTTTGTTTTGTAGTAAGCGACGGTTTGCTACTAAAAAACTTTACCATTTTTTCTCCATAAGGAATCAACTGGTTCATATAACTAATAGAAGATGCATTAAGTTCTTTCTTCTTTTTAAGCTCATCGGGCTTTGTTGTTTTCACTTCCTTAATAAGGGCAGCTTTTGTACTGTAATCTGCGGCCACATTATATAAATGATTATTCAAAAGCATCGTTGCATCCATCGTTTCATCTACCTCTATAGCTGATTTTAAAACTGTTGTCAGCTTAGAGAACATTGTGATGTCAGGTGTTTTGTTCTCGTTGGCCCAAAGGCTATTATACATTTCAACTGCATAGTTGTAGCTATTGGCAAAATTGCGTGGATCTTTGCTGTATAGATCATCATAACGGGCAAATAACGATTTCTTATCGCCACTTTTAGAAAGCTGTTCAACTTCTAACGCATTCCAAAAGTTATTTTTTGGATATGCCGCTTTGGATTTTGTAAGCATCACATCTGCATTTGTTTTATCTGCTTTGTCCAGATAGTAACGGGATAAATATTCATATACCCTTTCATAATCAGATCCGGTAATACCTGCATCAGTTATTCGTCGGTAATTTAAAACAGCATTTGTAGTATCAGAACCCTGTAATGCAGAAGCGGCAATATTCATTACTAATGCAGTATCCAGTTTATTTAATTTTATTTCTTCGTACAAATAATTTTTAGATAAAATATAATTTTCCATCTCCTGAGATTTTGAGAACGCATTGTAAGCTGCAGTATAATTTTTTAAATTAAAATTTTGTGCACCTAAATCATAAAATCCTAAATACAAATCCAGATAAGATTTATAAAACTCAGTCTTCATTCTTAAATCCAGTTTATCTAACTGCTGGTTTTTTTTGAAAGCTTCAAAGGCGGTTTGTTTGTAATTAAAAGCATCCGCTTTTGGAACAGTGGTATCTCGGGAGAGGGAATTGTAAATTCTTCCTTTATAATACCACGCTTCTGCACTTGAAGCATTTTTTGGATCTGCAATGTATTTGTCAATGGCAACTTTAGCCGCAGCATATTGTCGTTTATCCATTGTTTTGCCGATATCCTCTAAGGACTGCGCTTTCGCACTTATTACAGTAAATAAAACAAAGGAAAAAAAGCATAATTTTTTCATGTAATACTA
>JANXTN010000009.1 GCA_025352435.1 Ferruginibacter sp.
TTATGAACATATAGGCGTGTATGCCTTCCGAAAAGAAGCACTGCTTTTATTTAGCGTGTGGCAAATGACAGCACTTGAGAAGGCAGAAAAAATAGAATGTCTGCGCTATTTAGAACATGGGATACAACTGCGTATGGTTGAAACGGAAGATGCGGGGGTAAAAATTGATATGCCGGAAGACCTTGCAAAGGCTGAGGCATATTTGAAAACGATTTTGTAATTGTCTCTGATTCCATACTACTCTCATTCAATTTTTAAGAACAAAAAAAGAGGCTATCTCTTTTTGAGATAGCCTCTTTCTAATAAATACTTTAATACATTAATTCATGTAAAGTACTTTACCTGTCGTTGTTTTATCACCAACTCTCAGGCGATAAATTAAATTTGCTCTGTTTTGTTCTGGGATGCTGAAACGGATATTTTGACCTTTTCCTGCATTCATTTTCCCTTCAAAAACTGTTTTTACTTTTTGCCCAAGCAAGTTGTAAACTTCCAAAACGCCTTGGCCTGAAATGTTAGACTCAATGTTGAATGTTATATAGTCATGATAAGGGTTTGGCGCCACATTTACTTTAAGGCTACTAGGTAAAACTTCTTCTGTTACCTCAGGATTGCTGATTTTTAATGAAGTAGTACAAACTCCGTAGCCATTGTAATTTTTACATTCGTCAAATGCGTTGTTGATGGCGTCTACCGCACTGTTTATAGCACTGTAGGACGGAACTATACATCCACCTGAATTTGCACCTGGTGTTAAGGCGCCTCCAAGTACTGCATTGGCTAAACCAAGCAAACCAGATACTGTTGCTGTTCCCTTACATGATAAGTAAGTAGCTACACTCTGATCGATGGGATACGAACCACCACTTGTAAGTAAGCAACCAGATTGGATAGGAACATTGTTTAACGTATTACCTAATCTTACATTAAGCGATAATGTAATTGTTTGAGACAACAACACATTATTTATCCTTCCCTGTCCTGTTAAATAATTACTTGAAAAACATGGAGTTGTTATATCGCAACTACCTACAAAAGTTAATGGCCCTGCTGTGCTGCCACCAGGCATTACACTGTTAAGTTTAGAAGCACTACCTGCAGGGATAAACACAGTTTTTGTACCTGTTCCTATGGTAATTGAAGTGCTTAAAATACCACCACTTTTACTTAGTAGCGCCAAGCCATTTTTATTACCCCAGAACCCTTGGGTGTAAGAACATACAACGCAAGGTAGATTACCAACTACTGATGTAGTTGTGGTTGCACAGCCATTCTTGTCTGTTACTGTAACAGTGTAAGATCCTGCAGTAAGACCAGTAAATGCACCTGATGTTGCACCAGTAGTATTTACAGTTGGTCCTGCTACAACATAGCTATAAGGCGGTGTAGCACCGGCTGCTGTAACTGTTACTGTACCTGAACTTGTGCTTGTGCAATTAACATTACCAAAAACGCTTGTTGCTGTAAGTGCACTTGCCGGTTGTGTAACTGTGTAGCTCGCTGTTGTTGTACAACCCTTGCTGTCCGTTACGGTAACCGTGTAAGTGCCCGCAGGTAAGTTGCTTGCTGTTGCTGTAGTCTGTACAGGTGTGCTGTTCCATGAATATGTATAAGCCGGTGTGCCGCCTAATACAGATACTGTTGCACTTCCTGTTGCTCCACCAAAACAGTTTACGTTTGTTCCTGTTGCTTTGGCTGATAAGGCTGCTTGTGGTCCTCCAATTGTTTGTGAAGTTGTTGCTGCACACCCAGTACCCCCGTTTTGAGTTGCGTCTCTTACTGTTATTGTATAATTACCGGGTATTAAACCTGTAAATACTCCAGTTGAAGCTCCTGTAGTGTTTACGGTTGGTCCTGCAATCGTATATGAATAAGGGGTCACACCATCTATTCCGTGCGCATCAATTTTACCTGTTTCTCCAAAACAAAGTGGATCCGTGTGTGTACTGTTTGCACCAATTAGTCTGACAACTCTCGAGGCGCTGCAACTACCCACATCAGTCGCCGGTGATCCGAATCTGAGCATAGTTGTAAAATTGCCCGGGTTCGGACCAACGTTTATTGCTACAGTATTGAACCCCGGCGTAAGGGATAATGTAATGCTCGTTAACCCATTTGCAGTGAAGAACGCACCACTGGTATTAGGACTGATGGTATAAGTACCTGTCGTTGCCTGATCAACATTTGATGTGTAAATAATAACGTCATTTGCACAGGAGATAAATCCAGGCGTCGTCATGCCGTTACAAGTTGGCAGGGTAGGTCCAGCATTTTGTCCTTGGGAACTTTGAATAAAAACTCCCGTAATTAAAAACAGCATTAAAAATACCTTAATGCTCCGGGTCAACTTTTTGTACAGGGTATATAGGATACCCTGACAACACTCTTTGTTTGTAGTGAGTAGATTCATGATTCAAAACTTTAAAATAAAAAAATAAGATACCCCCGCCATAAATGGCGATATAAGACAGGATTTTAAACGGATTATTGCTAATCCTTCAATTTTGAGGGGAATGAGTACTTGAACTTCCTAAGGATAAAGGATTGGAGTTTTGGGGATTTTTTTGAAATGCTTCAATTGGACGGAGATGCAAACTATAACAAATATTTTACATTCGAATAAAAAAGTATAAGTTTTTTAAAAATATTTACCTGAGCGAGCAATGCAGACGTTAACTGTTTGGAAATCAACACAAAAAATTATAAATGCTATTTATTTGGATAAGAGTAAGTGATGCTAGCGAAATAATCAGATGTCTGTAAAAGGCTTTGATTTTTACACTGACATTAATTTTTCCGCAGCGGCTTCCAATGTACTGTCAATTTTACTAAAGCAAAAACGGAGGACTTGATTATCTGTTGGTGTTTTATATAGCGCACTTACAGGAATTGTTGCTACCCCAAATTCCTTCACCAGCCTGACAGCCATATCATATTCCTTTTCGTCATTTATATTTTTGTAACTGTATAGTTGAAAATAGCTGCCATAGCTAGGTAAAGGCTTAAAGCGGGTTTTGCTCATCAATGTTTTAAAATAATCCCTTTTTTGCTGAAGCATTTTTCCAAGGTTTAAATACTCTTCTTCCTTTTCCAAGAAAGTTGCAAGTGCATATTGTACCGGACTGAAAACTGTAAAAGCATTAAACTGATGAATCTTTCTAAATTCTTTTGTGAGCGTTGGTGGCGCTATACAATAGCCGGTTTTCCAGCCGGTGCAATTGTATACTTTACCAAACGAAAAAGTTACAAAACTTCTTTCGTACAATTCAGGATATAGCAATACAGATAAATGCTTTTTATCATCAAATATTAAATGCTCGTACACTTCATCGCTTATAATAAAAATACCTGTACCTCTCACAATTTCCTGTAGAAATTCCATATCATCTTCTTCCAACACAGCACCGCTTGGATTGTGCGGAGAATTGATCATGATAGCTTTGGTCTTTGCAGTTATTTTGGATCTCGTGAGCTCTTTATCAATTTTATAGTTTCCTGCAGTGAGCGGAATAGTTACTGCAACCCCACCACTCAATTCAATTTGCGGAATGTAACAATCGTATGCCGGCTCAAAAACAATTACTTCATCTGCCGGTTGTAAAATGGCTGTGAGTGCAGTGTACAAGGCATAAGTCCCGCCGGGAGTAATGGTAATTTCATCTGCCGGATGCACATCTGTATCGTATAGTTTTTTTACCTTTTCAGAGATTCTTTCCCGCAGCAGCGGCAAACCATTCATGTGCACATATTGGTTGTGCCCATCCGCCATAGCTCTTGCTACAAGTTGTGGTAAGGCTTGGTTCATTGGAAAATCAGGAAATCCTTGTCCAAGATTAATAGCATTGTGTTCCTGAGCAAGCATACTCATTGTAGTAAAAATAGTAGTACCAATATTTGGTAGTTTGCTTTGTATGGTTGGGTACATGGTTATAAGTAAAATGAGAATTTAATTGTTATTCTATTGTTGTAAAATGGTACAAAGTATGCTTAGCATTTTCTAACAAATTACATTAGCAATAAAATTACAGCATGCAAAAGTTATTATTCATTTTTATAGGGCTTATATTTTTAAATACTGCAAAGGCTCAAAAAAATTATCAGCCCTGTGGTTATGCATTTAGCACTTTAACACAGCCAGGTACAATGCCTGTAGATGAAAACGGCGTGCCCGTAAAAAGGAAAATTAACAAAGAAAGATTTGTATATATTATTTTGCCCGGCAAAATAAAACCTGCTGTTAAAACCGTTGCCTACAATAACGTTGCAGTTAAATGGGATGTATCGGAATATGCCGAAAATGAATATGCGGCTGTATCTGAAAGCACGCAGAAAACAATGCG
The DNA here is from genome assembly GCA_025352435.1 of Ferruginibacter sp. Classification (GTDB taxonomy): domain Bacteria; phylum Bacteroidota; class Bacteroidia; order Chitinophagales; family Chitinophagaceae; genus Ferruginibacter. The sequence goes on from JANXTN010000009.1 coordinate 4,341, forward strand.
CATAAAAGCATTTAAGGGTGGTACTATGTGGCGTTTAACTATTCAGGAATTTCCTAACCATGCTATACAATCAAAAGAAGTTCCTATTGTCATAAAAGGAAACGTAGGTGCAAAACCCTTTACAGTTACGATCTTAAAAGAAACCGCTGTACAAGGCTATGAAACTTATTGAGTTTTTATTAAAGTGAGATGATTGATATGACAACTATAGGATTATACTGTATGATAATATTATGATGCTTTATCTTAAGTAACGCATGAATATTTATCAGATAAACTTTTCTCCTTTGTTTCTTTTCACCTCAGCTACATAATCTTTAATTTCCTGCTCTTTGTCTTTTTTACAGATCAACAAAACATCATCTGTATCTACCACAATAAAATCATCCAAGCCCTGTAATACTACTAATTTATTTTGCGGAACCTGCACCATATTTTTTGTGGCATCTATTATTACTACTTCATTTCCCCCAACTGCGTTTTCAAGATAATCTTTTTCAAATGTTTCGTAGGCACTTGTCCAGGTACCAAGGTCGCTCCAGCCGAAAGATGAGGGTATAACATACACATTGTCGGCCTTTTCCATAACGGCATAGTCAATAGAAATATTTGTACACTGCGGATAGATTCGGTCTATCATTTCCTGCTCCTTAGGGGTATTGAATAATTCTTTCTCTGCTTCAAATACCTCATGCAGTTCCGGCACATTATTTTCAAATGCCTTGATAATATTTTTTACCTGCCACACAAATATCCCCGCATTCCATAAAAAGTCTCCGCTGGCTACAAATGTTTGTGCAAGCTCTTTGTCCGGCTTTTCTGTAAACAGTTTTACTTTATATATATTTTCTCCCGCTGCCAATGATTCGTATTGAATGTAACCATAGCCTGTATTTGGATTGGTTGGTTTTATACCAAGTGTTATCAATGCTTTTATGTGGGATGTAAAATGCAATGCATGCTCGCATATCTCAATGAAGGATTGTGTTTCTGTAATCAAATGATCTGCAGGTGCACAAATTAAATTCGCATTGGGGTCAAGCTCAAATAATTTATAAGAAATATAAGCAATGCAGGGGGCAGTATTTTTGCGGGATGGTTCGCAAAGAATATTATTTACCTGTAGATCGGGTAACTGTTCCTGTACTATATTTCTGTATTGCGAAGAGGTAACAACATAAATATTTTCGGGCGGAATAAACTGAACGAAGCGATCGTAAGTTGACTGTATTAAAGTTCTTCCAATATTTAAAATATCTAAAAACTGCTTTGGCATATCCGTCCTGCTCATTGGCCAAAACCTACTACCTATACCACCCGCCATAATGGCTACATAATTGTGTTTGTTCATATTTCTACTTTCAGTTATCAGACTTAGATCCGCAAAAAATCTTGGTCTTTATTTATTTATATAATTCCTTCTTTTATTAAATCATGCAGGTGGAGCATGCCGGCATATTTATTGTTTTCCATTACTACCAATTGGCTGATATTGTACGTTTTCATTATTTGCAAAGCCTCTACAGCAAGTTTGTTCGTATCAATTTTTTTTGCATTGGGTGTCATAATATCTGTTGCGTTCAATGCACTAAAGTCATCATATTTTTCAAACATACGCCGCACATCACCATCAGTAACAATCCCAATGGGCTCACCTTTTTTATTAAGAATTGCTGTAGCTCCCAATCGTTTTTTGGAGATCTCAACAATCACTTTTTTAATATCGTCGTCATCGCCTACAAATGGTTTTTCATGCAGCTTTATTAAGTCGCCACATTTTAAATACATTCTTTTGCCCAATGTGCCGCCGGGGTGAAAACGAGCAAAATCAACCGTGGTAAAGTTTTTTACTTCTATTAAACAGATGGCAAGTACATCGCCCATTACCATTTGTGCAGTAGTGCTTGTGGTAGGTGCAAGATTGTTTGGACAAGCCTCCTGAGAAACAGTGGTGTTTATAACTACATCTGCATGTGCAGCAAGGTAAGACTGCATATTGCCTACAATGCCAATCAGTTTATTACCAAAGTTTTTTACCAGGGGAGTCAGTACTTTAATTTCAGGGCTATCGCCGCTTTTGCTTATTACAATTACAATATCCTCCTCTTGAATCATACCAAGATCTCCGTGTATTGCATCTGCTGCATGCATAAATAATGCAGGAGTTCCCGTACTGTTCATAGTAGCAACAATTTTTTGTGCTACAATGGCACTTTTACCAATTCCACTAATTACTACCCTGCCCTTGCATGCAGCAATTAATTCAACTGCTGTAACAAGGTTTTGACCCACCGAGGGAAGCAATTCCAAAATACTGTCAGCCTGTAACTGTATGGTTTTTAAAGCACTCGTTGTTATTAAATTAGGGGGAATGTTATTCACGGGTGCAATTTATTTTAAATAGGGCAAAGTGCAAGCACAATGAAATGGAAAGGGCGTTGATCACTTTTTAATTATCGGTTATAAAAACTTTTGTTACCTTATGGTAGCAAATATTCGAAGATACTTTTAACCCTTCGTTTACTTTTATGATCAATCGCTATTAAGTACCTTAGCTGCCCGTGAAAAAAAGCAGCCTGACTTTTTTTGTTTAATTTTTTTAAAGTGAAGAATTTTTTTGACCCCTTCTATTATGCCTAAAACTAAGACCATCTCTAAAAATAAACCTGCCCAAAATCAAAGTTCTTTTATTGCTGCAGATGAATATCCAGGTCTTAAAGAACATTTAGAAGAAAACTTTGGTTTCAATACTTTTAAAGGAACCCAGGAGGAAATAATCAACAGCCTGCTTTCAGGTAAAGATACTTTTGTGATAATGCCCACGGGTGGTGGTAAAAGTTTATGTTATCAATTACCTGCTATGGTAAGTAAAGGCGTTGCCATAGTGGTATCGCCATTAATTGCTTTGATGAAAAACCAGGTAGATCTTATGCGGGGCTTTAGCAGCCAAGATCATGTAGCGCATTTTTTAAACAGCACATTAAATAAGGGACAGGTAAAGATTGTAAAAGATGATCTACTTGCAGGGCGTACAAAAATGTTGTATGTAGCACCCGAAACCATGACCAAAGAAGAAAACGTGGAGTTCTTTAAAACACTTGACATATCTTTTTTTGCGGTAGATGAGGCGCATTGTATATCTGAATGGGGTCACGATTTTAGACCCGAATACCGTCGTTTAAAAGAAATGACCGAACAGATTAATCCTACCGTTCCCATTATTGCATTAACAGCTACAGCTACTCCAAAAGTACAAAGTGACATAGTTAAAAATCTTGGATTGAGAGACCCCAATATTTTTATCTCTTCCTTTAACAGAGCAAATCTTTATTACGAAGTACAACCAAAAATTAATCTAGAACAAACCAACAAAAGCATTGTTCGTTTTATAAATAATTATAAAAACAAGAGTGGTATTATTTATACACTCAACAGAAAAACTACAGAAGAACTGGCAGCCATGCTGAATGCAAATGGCATCACTGCCGTGGCTTACCACGCAGGGCTTGATGCCAAACTACGGGCACACCGACAGGATCTTTTTTTGAATGATGAAGTAAATGTAATAGTTGCTACTATTGCCTTTGGAATGGGGATAGACAAACCTGATGTGCGTTTTGTAATTCATTATAACATTCCCAAATCTATAGAAAATTATTACCAGGAAACAGGCAGAGCCGGCCGGGATGGTATGGAAGGCAAATGCGTTTTGTATTATTCCCACAAAGATGTGAGCAAGCTGGAACATTTAATGCGGGATAAAAGTTTGAGTGAAAGAGAAGTGGGTGCACAGTTAATTAATGAAACCGTTTCTTACGCAGAAAGCAGCATTTGCAGACGCAAAACCTTGCTGTATTATTTTGGTGAACACTATGATGATGGCGCAAGTTGCGGGCATTGCGATAACTGCCTTCAACCAAAAGAAAAAGTAGAAGCAAAAGAAGAAGCAGTATGTGTTTTAAAAACAATTGCTGCACTAGGCGAACAGTTTGCAATAGAATATGTGTTGCTTATTCTTACAGGCAAAGCTACACCTGCGGTAAAAATGTATCGCCATGAAGAGCTTGAGGTGTTTGCCTGCGGGAATGACAAAGAACCACATTTATGGAACAGCCTTATAAGACAAATGCTGCTGCAAGGCTTGCTCGATAAAGATATTGTAGAATACGGCGTATTAAAAATAACAAAGGCGGGCAAAGCCTTTTTGAAAAAACCCACATCCTTTAAAATTGCACTGAATAATTTGTTTGAAGATGCCAATGCAGATGATGAAGCTGCAGGTCCTGAAGGCGAAATAGAAAGTGTAAAAGATGAGAAATTGCTGGAGATACTAAAAGACCTGCGCAAGAAAGTATCTAAAGAAAAAAACCTCCCGCCCTTTGTAATTTTTCTGGAGAGTTCGTTGGAAGATATGGCTACTATGTACCCGACAACTATGGATGAACTTGAAAAAATAAGCGGTGTAAGCAAGGGAAAATCGCTGCGCTATGGTAAACCTTTTTTAGATGCTATTATAGCTTATGCCGAGGAAAATGACATTATAAGACCAGATGATTTTGTGATGAAATCCGTTGCCAACAAAAACAGCAATAAGATTTTTATAATTCAGAATGTAGATAAAAAAATGACGCTTGATACGATTGCTAAAAACAAGGGGTTAAAGATAGAAGAGCTGCTGGAAGAGATGGAAACCATTGTAGCAAGTGGAACGAAACTGAACCTTGGTTATGCCATAGATGAAATGGTAGATGAGTATGAGCAGGAAGAAATAATGGATTATTTTAAAGGTTGCCAGACCTCAGATCTTGCGGTAGCGCAGGAAGAACTTTCGGAGGGGGATTTTACCTGGGAGCAGTTGAAACTAATGCGTATAAAATTCTTAAGTGAATATGGAAATTAAGAAAGAATTGCATCCATACGATAAAGTTTTTTTGAACCGCAAAGTCGCAAAGAAAAGAAGTTTCACAAAGATTTTAGGTGATATTATCTTGAACCACAATGAGCAACGGTAGAAAGTTTCAACAGGGAAATTTTAACCCCACGCAAAAACTAATAATCATGCAGCATGTTCGAAAATTCTATTGAAGCAGTAGCAAATTTTACAAGACCATTAAACAGTATTATACGAACCTATGGTGGCAAACAGATCATCCCCGGTTCTGCTACGCTTTTTTTTGTGAATGATGAAGGCTATGCTATTACCTGCAAACATGTAGTAGATATGCTTGCATCTTCCGATAAAATTAATAACAACTATGCTGCATTTAAAAAAGAGAGAGATCACCTACCCAAGGATGGGAAATATAAAATGGGTTTAAAGGGTTTGGAATTGAAGTATAAGTATACACAGGATTCTATTATTCAAATAAAAAATACTTTTGTTGATTGTGTAGATACCATGTCTGGCTACACTTGCCATGTGCACCCCACACAGGATCTTGCCATACTAAAATTTAATGATTTTAATACACTGCATTATAGCAGCCACGCAACCTTTTTAAAAGATGCCACCAAAATTCTGCAGGGTAATTTTTTATGCAGGCTGGGTTTTCCTTTTCCTGAATTTACCAATTTTACTTTTAATGAAAATGCAGATGATATTGAATGGACAACCACCGGGATTCAGGTTTCGCCAAGGTTTCCGATAGAAGGAATGGTGACCCGTTTTTTAGCAGATGGGGGCAAAATATCCGGCATTGAAATGAGCACACCAGGCTTAAGAGGACAAAGTGGTGGCCCGCTTTTTAATAATGCCGGTATTGTTTATGGGATGCAGTTTTCTACCAAACATTTGCACCTTGGGTTTGACTTGGTAGATAAAGAAATTTTGATAGACAATAAGATAAAAAAAATATCAGATTACTCATTTATACACCTTGGGCAATGTATACATGTAGATGTTATTAAAGCCTTTTTAGCAGAGCACCATGTTCGTTTTTTTGAAGGAGATTGAAGGGGCAAATAATATTTCTATTCCTTGCTTATGTAAGAAGAACTCCTTATTTTTGCAACCCCTTCGGGGATATTTCTTTAAATTCTTTTTTAGAAATACGGTGTGATAGCTCAGTTGGTAGAGCAATGGACTGAAAATCCATGTGTCGCCGGTTCAACCCCGGCTCGCACCACAAGCCTCAGCAGAAATGTTGGGGCTTTTTTATTGGCTCATCTCTTATAAAGTCTTCACCTAAACTCTCTACAAGAAGGGCCTTCTACTTTAGCCTCTCCTTCTTTGTTCGGTATCCTACTTGTCCCATTGAAGTTGTGCATGTGAAAAAATATTTAAATTGGGGTATGAAGAAAAAGCGTATTGCGGCCAATGAAAACCCTGATGCAGCAAAATATATAATAGTACACAGCAAAGAAGGCGATTACCTGAGAGCCAAGCGAACGAACCCATTTATAAATGAGCAGCTTTCGGCAATGGCTGCAGAAACCTGCAGTGCTGCCGCCAAGCAGATACTTACAAAACTAAAACCCTTTACTGAGCGAATGACGGGCAGAATGAATGTTCGCCTTTCGGGCAAAATGCGCAGTGCTTATAAGTAAACAGGTTTTTACAATTATAGCCTGCTAAAAGATTTTGAGCTGCAAAACGATCACCCGCTTGGTGCACTATACAAAGGTTTTTTTACGGTGAGCTACAAAAACGGCAAAATTTCCATTATAGTGCCTGTGCATACAGGTGACGTGCTGCAACACAACAAGATTGTAACGGCATATTACTTTGAAGCTGTATTGCTAACGGGCGATGCAATGGTGCCAAACAGCCTGAGGGTGGAGGATGACAGATCTGCATTATTTTATTTTAACCAACGGTATGATATGGCCGTAGCGTTTCAGTTTATAGTGCCCGAAAAAATGCCCTACTTGCTGTTTTTAAAAGTGGCGTGCATAGAAGGAGATAAGCTAGCAATACACCCGAGGCATTATCTGTTTGCCCTCAAAGTAAGCATTATCGGGCATTTGCCACAGTGCCGGCTGTTGGTTAATAGCGTAACGGCAAATCCATTTGGCATCTTTTTTATCTGTCTTGTTTCGCTCCAGCTGCATCTGAATAAAGCGTTTGATAACTACGCCGTTTACAACTGATATTTTACAGCCATGATGGTGAAGAAAGAAAGCAAGCCTGATGTAATAAACACCTGTTACCTCCATTACAAAATGGGCTGACCTGCCTGCGTGAGACAGGAGCTTTTCAAAGCCTGCACTGTTATTACTTACCTGTATTTCAAAGAATTCACCTAAGTTATTTTGGTAGCATACATCGAGCGTGTGTTGAGAGACATCGATACCACAGCAGGGAGTAAAGTCTTTCATAAAAAGTTTTTTAATTAGTGAATAAAAAAGATAAATTTGATATGCCAAAAAACAAAAGGAAGAACAATCTTACACGCTGCTATCTATCCTACTACGGGTTACAAATTGTACCCAAAGAACTGTTCAGCATCTGGTAAGAAAAAGGGCGGGGGTCATCATGTTGTAAAGGCTTTTTGCCTATCGGGTTTTACGACCTTATCCCGCTCTTTGTTCTTTCAAATATTTATTAACTTATACAGCTTAAATTTAATGATTTGTAAACATAGGAGTGGGTTTTGTGCAAGACGACCTGACCGTATTTTAACTTGAAGTTTCATTGACAGAACAATAGATTTTTCGTAAATTTACTTTGTGAAAATAAACAAGCCTATACATCTCGACTTCATTGTAGACAAGCTGACTAATTCCATCCAAAACACAATTTCGGGTGACAGTTTTGCCACAGAAGTTTTGCGTTTGACTAAGGCTGACTTAAAACAACTAACCAAAAAAAACGGTTGGAATTTTGATTGGAAAGTTGAGCTTGCAGACAATACAAAAGAAGTTTTTAAATTGACAATTCCTAATAATCCTAACATCATTCAAGGTTTGCTTAGTCTGACTTTAGAGCCAGACCATGTTTATATGCACTTGCTCGAAAATGCACCATTTAACATTGGACAAAATAAACTTTATGAAGGTGTTGCAGGGAATTTAGTTGCTCATGCGTGCAAAGTTTCTTTCCAACAAGGTTTTGACGGGTTTGTTGGCTTTACAGCAAAGACAAAACTTATAGACCATTATCAAAAAACATTAGGTGCTTACACATTGGGCGGACACAGAATGATTATCCCAACTCAATCAGCACAAATACTTATTGACAAATATTTTAAATCATAGGCATTATGGGACACATAAAAGAACCAAAAGGTGTTGACTTTGTAATTGCAAGCGACCCATTGACAGACAAAGCTCGTCAAGAAATTAGCGAATTTATACGCAACTACAAAAATAATGTAACGAACAAAAAAGCAAAATCAACCACAGTTACAAAACAACGTAAATTAGTTGATGCTTGATTTTGACTAGCCTTCGAGAAAGCCCTGCACACAATAACTAAGCTTTCGTTTTGCCCAACGGGCAAGAAATGAAAGCGATGTTGAACGAAACCTTAGGTGCCGGGTGGTTATGGAGTTGTCGATTTTATGGCGGAGGCTTACAAGCAGGCAGAACACCTGTTTTTTATAAAGAAGAAGCTGTAATCCTTATACACATCGCATTGCAGCGGTTTTGGCTCAGGGCAGGCAAAAGGTTCCCTTACCCGTACTTTCAAGCGACAGTTGCGTTTTGTTTCCCCGTAAAATATTTTTGTGGTGGCCCACGCTTTCCAAAAACATCTATGGTTATGAGTGTGCCTGTTTTGCAACAGCGGCATTTGCGCAGCATTGTTTTTATGGTTACTTCCGGCCTTTG
>JANXTN010000017.1 GCA_025352435.1 Ferruginibacter sp.
GTTTCTGCCGCAACAAGGCAAGCGAGGGGCACAGAGAAAAACGGCGTGGATTATTATTTTATAAGCGGGGAAGAATTTAAAAATAAAATTCAAAACAACGAATTTGTGGAATGGGAAATGGTGTATGAAGGAAAATATTACGGAACTCTAAAAGCAGAACTACAAAGGATTTGGCAAGACAATAACATACCTGTGCTTGATATAGATGTAAAAGGTGCCATACATGTGCAACAGCAATTTAATGAAGGAACACTCAGTATATTTATAGAACCACCATCTGTGAATGAATTAAAAATGAGGTTGGAAAGCAGGGGCACGGAATCAAACGAATCGATTGCTGCGAGGGTTAACAAAGCTGCATATGAGTTGTCTTTTAAAGAACACTTTGATAAAACGGTAGTTAACGCAGATTTAGAAACAGCCTGTGCAAATGCCGAAAAAATTGTGCAGGAATTTTTAGACAGGTAGTGTTTCAATCACCTAATTTTATGATATGGAAATGTCTATCTCTGCATTGGTTGCAATATTGGTTTCGCTTTTATTTATTGGTTTTTTTGCGGGTATAGAAATTGCATTTGTATCAGCCAATAAATTATCGCTGGAGCTTAATAAAAAGCAAGGCAGTTATGCAGGTAAAATATGGGGGAATTACGCTGAACATCCCGCAAAGTTTATAGGTACAATATTAGTGCTTGTAAATATATTACTGGTGATTTATGGATTACTGATCGGAGAATTGCTCTACCCATTGTGGCATAGTTTAGAAGTGCGTTTAACACCTTCTTTTACTCAATATTTTTACCTGATCAAACTGTTTTTCGAAACCGTTGTCTCAACTGTTATCGTTTTGTTTGTAGAGTTTTTGAGTAAGGCTTTGTTCAGGGCCCGAAACAACAGTATTCTCTCCAATGGCTTTATCACCTACATTGTACAGTTTGTTTATTCCCTTTTTTCATCTGTTGCATCCATTTTTGTAAGTATTGCAGAATGGATATTAAAATACATTTTCAATGTAAAGATCAGCGACAGAAAAGAGATTTTCAGCAAAGTAGATCTTGAACATTATTTACAACAAAACAAAATGCACAACGAAGAGGAAACTTCAGACATAAACAAAGAGCTTTTTGAAAACGCATTGTCAATAGGGGATGTAAAAATAAGGGAGTGCCTTGTGCCGAGGAAAGAAATTGTAAGTGTTAGCAAAGAAAGTACCGTTGCAGAAATAAAAAATATTTTTATTGAATCAAGGTTGAGCAAACTCGTTATTTACGATAAAAATATTGACAACATAACCGGGTATGTTCATCAGTTGGATCTTTTTAAAAGCCCTGCAACATTACAGGAAATTATATTACCGATACCTACAGTGCCCGAAACCATGAGTGCAACAGACTTAATGGCAAAATTTACCAGAGAAAGAAAATCAATAGCGTGGGTGATAGATGAATTTGGCGGTACGGCAGGCATTGTAACTATGGAAGATCTGCTCGAAGAAATTTTTGGTGAGATAAAAGATGAGTATGACGATGTGGAAGAATTTGTAGACAAGCAGTTAACCGACAACGAATATTTATTTAGCGGGAGAATGGAACTTGATTTTATAGCTGAAAAATATGGACTTAATTTTCCTGCTGATGAAACAGCTGAAACGCTTTCAGGCTTCATAATACAACATAACGCCGCAATCCCAGGGAAAAATGAAAAAATAATCATTGGTAATTACGAATTTAATATTCAAAGCATGAGCGATACCCGGATAGAAACCGTAAAACTTAAAGTGCTAAAATAATTTTACCAAGTGCAATTTTAAAATAAATCGGTATTGCTTCCCATTCTGCTTTTACCTTTACAAAATGGTTATAGGTGCTCACATAAGTGGAGATGATGCGCATGGAAGTTTACTGTTATTTGCTTTAGAAAAGTCTGCTGCTCTACAACCCTCACATAAATTTATTCTATTTACAAATGCAATATTATACGAATTGCCGGAGTGCTTTGTGCAGATAAACATTAGCCCTAAACCAAAAAATAAATTGCTTTTATATTATTGGTATAAATACAAATTGCCAAAGCTGGTATCCAAATACAACATCACTTCTTTTATCAGCAATGCTGGCATGCTGATAAATGATTCCCCTTTAAATCAATTTCTATTTATTGAGAGCCGAAATTTATTTCTACAAAAAAATACTTTTTTTAAAAATAATTTTGTTGATGCAGTTTCAATTGCTAAAACTGTTATTGTTACTGATGCTTTGCTTGGAAATGAATACAAAAAAATGTTTGCAACAGATAAATTAAAACAGATAAATTTCAATAGAAACCAAGCGGCCCTTCCATACTCACCGGAAGAAGTAGAAACTGTAAAAGAAAAATATACAAATGGGTATGATTATTATTTGTTCCCAGTAAATGCTGCCTCAAAAACACATATAATTACTGTTCTCAAAGCATTTTCTCAATTAAAAAAGTGGCAAAAAACTTCTCTAAAATTATTGCTGCTTTTTGAAAATAAAACAGATGAGAAATTCTTACCAGACTTTAAGAACTATAAATACAAAGATGAAGTTGTTCTAATAAAACAAACAACTGAGAATTCTTCATCATTGACAGCTACTTCTTTTGGATATATTTTTTTAGGGGATTATAGCTACAAACAAAATGTATACAATGCGTTGCTATATAATATTGCTGTTATAGCTGCAGATACGAATGATAATCATTTACTCTTTAATGAAGCAGTTGCATATGCTCCTTTAACTACAGAGGGATTGGCACATCAACTTCAAATTTTGTACAAAGATGAATTTTTTAAAAAGCAACAACTTTATAATACCACTAATTTTCTTACAAATTTTGACAACCAAATAAACCTACAAATGTTTATTGATGTTGTATCAACTTACTAAACGGACTTACCTTTAAAATAAAATTTTACGAAATGAATTTTCCAGCTCCTGTCAGCATCGCAGAAATTGCATCATTAATAAACGCAAACATTGTAGGAGATAATTATGGCCAGGCAAAAGGAATCAATGAATTAAACAGGGTAGAAGTTGGTGATCTTGCTTTTGTAGACCATCCAAAATATTACGAGAAATGTATTAACAGCAATGCCACTTTTATCATTATCAATAAAGAAGTAAATGTACCAGTAGGAAAATCGTTGCTGATAACTGATAATCCTTTTGAAGCTTATTGTAAAATAATTGCACATTATCGCCCATTTACAAAAGCGGTAGGTGCAATTAATTCGAACCATATCGGGGACGGTACATATATTTTTCCTACAGCTTTTATCGGTAACAATGTAATGATAGGCAGCAACTGTATTATTCATCCACACGTTACCATTATGGATCACTGCACAATCGGTAACAACGTTGTAATACAGGCGGGTACTGTAATTGGCAGCGATGCTTTTTATTATAACACAAAAAAGGAGAGAGAAATTTGGTATAAAAAGATGCCAAGTGGCGGGACAGTAGTTATAGAAGATGATGTTGAAATTGGTGCAAACTGCACCATTGATAGAGGAGTAACACACGAGACAAAATTAGGAAAGGGAACTCGTTTTGATAACCTTATTCATGTGGGGCATGATACAGTTTTTGGTAAAAATTGTTTGGTAGCGGCCAATGTGGTTGTGGCAGGATGCGTAACTGTTGAAGACGGCGTTACAATCTGGGGCGGTTGCATCATCAACAAAACGCTGACCATCGGTGCCAATGCTGTATTACTCGGGCGCACAGGTGTAGGCGGTGATTTAGAAGGGAATAAAACTTACTGGGGTGCACCGGCGCAAGAAGCAAGTGCAGTAAAAAGAGAAATGATTTGGGTAAAAAGGATTCCCCAGTTGTGGGAGAAAGTAATGAAAAAATCTTAACGTATTTCTGGTCTCAAATCTAATAGATCAAATCCCAAATCTATTTATAGTCATACGGCAACTGTTCTGCAACCTTTTCCCATGCCCAGTATCCGCTTATGGACAAATCATTCTGATCATAAAAATAGCCATTCTGTTCAATGACAATACTCTCGTTTGGTTTAAACGATAACATGGAAAACTTAAAGTCTTTCGGTTCTGTAGGATGCATCGTAACGTAGGTGTCTGATGGTTTTTGCGCCATGTATAAAATTCCAACATCTTTTTGGTTTGGTAAGATTTCCGCCCTTTGTGTACTGTCATCCTTTTCAAAATTCATTGCGGCGTAAGCATCTTTTAATTTTAAGGCACTATCCTTTCCATTTTGTGTAACAATGAACTGTATTTCAAACTGCTGCTCTTTTAAGTTTTTGTTGTAAACACTTCTCATAAAATGTAACAGAGAACCGTTGTATGCTGCACTCCTGTTGGCTCGCCAAATGCTTTTCTGTGTGCTGTCACCCTCCATTTCTTCATACAAGGGAGAGCCTGAATAAATACTTACACCGGTATTGTATTCATGTGTAAAAGAATCGATGGTATATTTTATGTTATAACCCAATGCATTATTTTTAATAACCAGCGGCTCAGTAGCTGTAATTTTTAGCCTGTTTTTTTTCTTAGAAAAAAAGAAGTGTAATGCAGCGGGATTTTGAATGCTTGTACTTCTACTATTTGCTGTTTTACCAATAAATTCTTCATTAAAAAATTCACCGTATTTTTCTAATCCGTCTTTTACTTCGTTAGTAGAAATGATAGCAACAGTTTCCAACTCTTTTTCTTTTTCTTTTAGATTCACGGTAATGGCTTCCCCAGCACCTGCCGTAGTAACACGCCTTATTTCTGTTTTATATCCTGTGTAAGTGACTACAAGTTCATAGCCACCGGGAGGCAGTTGCAATTTAAAATTCCCGTTTTCATCCGTAACTGTCCCAATGGTTGTACTCTGCGCAAATATAGATGCGGATGCCATTGGCGTGCCCGTTACTTCATTCAACACTTTGCCTGAGATTATAAAATTATTTTGCGCAATTAATGAATTAAGTAAAATCAAATTAAAAAAAACAGTTACAAGAATTTTCATGAGATATAAATATGGATCGAAAATAATGGAAAGGATGTTAATTATTTGTTGTTGCATTTTTTCTTTACAAACAAATAATTTCCTTTTCTATTGATTGGAAGCAAGCATTAATTTCTTGCAAATATCTGCAACAGTATTTTCTATTTTTTTATATCTAAAATCAGGGATCGCTTTTAATAATTTACGATTATCATAAGCAACTTTGGTCATGGCTGTATGGGCAGTTTTTTTTGTGAGCAGGGGAGAAGCATCGGTAAACTTGCTTTTAAAACTTTCAAGTCTCCATGTAACTGTAGCAATAAAAGGTGTTACTTTATTTGATGGTACTTTTTTACCAAACGCTTTTGCCATCATGGTGAACATGTCTTTGTAAGAAATATTTTCTGCACTTAGTATAAATTTTTCTGCACTAATATCACTCTTCATTAGTTGTATCATGGCGCTTGCTACATCTTCTGCATCAACAAAACCTGTAGTGCCTTCTGTATACCATGGAAATTCGTCGTAAACCGATTTAAATATTTTTGTCGAGCCTTCGTTCCAGTTTCCGGCACCTAAAATAATTGAAGGGTTTATAACAACGGCATCCAAACCTTCGGCTACCCCTCGCCACACTTCCATTTCACCTAGGTATTTGCTGTGGCCATATTTGCTGTTGCTCGTTTCTTCCGTCCACACCATGGTTTCATCTATCATTTCGCCCGGGCGTATTCTACCGAGTGCTGCTACAGAGCTTACATGAACAAACTTTCTAACACTTGCATTAATGGCGGCATTTACAACATTAGCAGTGCCTTCTACATTAATACTGTAAATCTTTTTTTCATCTTTTGGGTTAAAGGATACAAGTCCGGCGCAATGGTATACTTCCGAAATATCCTGCATAGCATCTTCTAGTGTAACTACATCAAGTATATCGCATTTACAACATTCAAAGTTTGAACTTGGTTGAATTGCTAGGGGAGTATTATTATAAATCGCTCTAACATTCTCGCCGTCGCTTAGTAATTTATTTATTAAAACATTGCCTAATAAACCTGCACCGCCTGTTACTAAAATCATTGTACAGCGTTTAAAGCGTAGTCATAAAATCCCTTCCCCGTTTTTTTACCAAGGTTACCTTCCGTTACTTTTTGCTCCTGCATGGGAGATGGTTTAAACCGTGGGTTTTCCTTAAATGCGTGATATACAGATTGAGAAACTGCAAGGTTTACATCCATTCCAATCAAATCCATTAATTTAAAAGGCCCCATTTTAAAACCCGCATTTTCCATCAATAGATCTATGTCTTCAAAATTTATTTTCTTCTCAGAAACCATGTGCATAGCTTCCAAATAGAAATGCCTTGCAACTCTGTTTACAATAAACCCGGGTGCATCCTTGCAAATAACCGGTTGTTTTTTTAG
Organism: Ferruginibacter sp.; assembly: GCA_025352435.1. Lineage (GTDB taxonomy): Bacteria > Bacteroidota > Bacteroidia > Chitinophagales > Chitinophagaceae > Ferruginibacter. The sequence continues at coordinate 6,416 of JANXTN010000017.1, forward strand.
TGCAGTACAAACATCATAAACAGTTTGTAGAGTTTTATCAGAAGTTAAATTTCCTGCTACTACCTCTACGAGTTTCATTACATGAGCCGGATTAAAAAAATGCATGCCGCAAATTCGCTCAGGATGTAAAATATTTTTTTGAATGGAAGATATAGAAAGAGAAGAAGTGTTGCTGGCAAAAATTGTTTGTGAATTATTTATGGTCGCAAGCGTTTTATAAAGTCCTTCCTTAATTGTGAGGTCTTCAATAATAGCTTCAATAATGAGATCTCCGACGCAACTATTTATATTGTTAGTGAAAAGTATTTTATTGTAAATATTGTCTTTCTCACTTGCAGATATTTTTTCTTTACTAAGTAGAAAATCTAAATTTTTTTCAAGGGCTTTTTTAGCATTTTCTAAACCCTTTTCACTAGTATCAAATAACACAGTTTCAAAATTATTTTGTGCCGCTGCAAGTGCAATTCCGCTCCCCATTGTTCCTGCTCCTGCTACACATATTTTTTGTATCATTTTACAAAAATAAAAAAGCTATCTGCTATTTTAAGTTTTATTTTACGAACAAAAACTTACACATAAAAAACCGCAACAAAACAGATAACTCTGTTAAGTTGCGGTGTATGTGTGAGTAAGGAGGATTAGTGTTTTTCTGCTTCTATTTTAGCATCGGCTTTCATTTTTTCATTTGCAGTAATTGAAAACTCGACTCTTCTGTTGGATGCTCTTCCTTCCGCGGTGCTATTATCCCCTTTTGGTTGTGATTCACCATACCATTTTACAGTAAGTCTTTTAGGAGCCAACCCATCTTTCTTCAATTCATTTCCTACTGCCATTGCTCTTCTTTCAGACAGTACCATGTTAGAAGCATCTGTACCTACATTATCTGTATGGCCTTCCACCAAAATATTTGTTTCGGGATATTCAGTAAAAATTTTAACCAGTTTATCAATAGCTAATTGAGAGTTTGCGGTAATATTATATTTGCCTGTTGCAAAATAAACTCCTGCCTTTGTTCCATCAGGATTATTTTCATCAAAGGTCACATTTATGCCTTCACCCACTCTTTCTACTTTTGCGCCGGGAATTTCAGTTTTAATTTTTTCAGCTTGCTTATCCATTTTATTACCAATAATTCCCCCCGCTACACCACCCACCGCTGCACCTAATATGGCGCCTAATGCAGTGTTGCCGTTTTTGCCAACATTGTTTCCAATTATTCCTCCAATAACAGCGCCCGTTGCTGTTCCTATTGCAACTCCTTTATTTTGATTGCTTGCTCTCCTTGTGGTATCGCAACTAGTTGCGATAATTGATATGCTTAATATTCCGTAGAATGTTTTCGTTACAAAATTTTTCATGTTGTTTTACTTTAAAATTAAATTCTTACAAAATTGTAAATGAATGATGCAGGTTTCCCTTCAAAATTTATATCGCTTTTTACCTGCATACTGTTAACTGTTAATTGCAAAATATTGAAACGGAAACCTGCTTTCCCTTCATCAATATCTTTATATTTTGCATCTACTCTTTTATATTGAAGTATTTTTGGAGAACCGTTTTCATCAAATATTGACCAACGAATATTTCTCTTTACAGCAACACATTCCCCACCATTCTTACTTATCTCATAATATCCAAGATTATTGTATTTATCAAATCTCCAGGTGCTCCCAATGAAACAATTAAAATCCGCTTCATCTAAAACCTGTGCTTTTATTTTTCCTGTAATACCCTCTGTGGTAATAGATTTTAGTTGCCAGTTACCCACTACGCTCTTCTTTAAGGTTCTAGCCTCTTTTGATGTTGAGCAGGAGGCAAAAACAAACAGCAACAACAAACTGCTAATTATTAAATTTAATTTTTTCATTTAGTTCGTTTAGAGGTTAAAAAAATATGATTGTTCGTTTTCATTGTAACTTTTTCAATTTTAATGCCAAACCGTTTTGCTGCAATGATTAATGCATGATAATGTGACGGAGGTAAAAATAAAGTTAAACAGATTCAAACTGTTTTAAGAAGCGAAGGTCGTTTTCACTGAACAACCGAAGATCTTTTATTTGATACGAAAGCATGGTAATGCGCTCTATACCCATTCCAAATGCAAAACCTGTATATTTATTGCTGTCAATACCACAGTTTTCTAGAACTTTAGGATGTACCATACCACATCCTAAAATCTCTACCCAGCCGGTTTTTTTACAAACATTACAACCTTCACCACCGCATATCAGGCAGCTGATGTCCATCTCAGCACTTGGTTCTGTAAATGGAAAATAAGAAGGGCGAAACCTCACTTTTACATCGGTGCCCCTTCCGACCGAGTCATCCGGGCGGGCAAACATTTCTGTTACAAAAAAGTAAAGCGTTTGTTTTAGATCTGCGAAAGAAACATTTTCTGCTATGTATAAACCCTCTACCTGGTTAAAAAAACAGTGTGCTCTTGCGCTAATGGTTTCGTTTCTAAAAACACGGCCCGGGCAGATAATGCGCAACGGCAATTTACCTTTTTGCATTTCTCTTATTTGCACACTGCTTGTATGCGTTCTCAATAACCAGTCAGGGTTTTGGTTTATGTAAAACGTGTCCTGCATATCTCTTGCAGGGTGGTTATCAGGCATATTCAATGCCGAAAAATTATGAAAGTCATCTTCAATTTCCGGTCCCTCTGCTACTGCAAAACCCAGCTTATAAAAGATAGAAATAATTTTATTTTTTATAATGCTTATGGGGTGTCTTGTACCTAAAGGAGCAGGCGTGCCCGGCAAACTAAGATCCATATCAGGCACTGCATTATTGCTAGATGCGTTTTCAGCAATTGTAAACGACGCAAATTTTTCTTCTGTAAAAATTTTAAACTCATTTAATAACTGCCCCGCTTCTTTTTTATTTTCTACAGCCACTTTTTTCATTTCGCCCATAATGCTTTTTAAAAGCCCTTTTGTACCAAGATATTTTATTCGAAATGATTCTTTTTCTACTGCCGTCGCAGGATGCTCGGTGTTTATTTCTGCCTTGTAACTTTCGATGAGTGTACGCAAATTTTCCATGCGGCAAATATAACGATTTGAATTTTTCAATAATTTAAGTACATAGAGTTGTATGATTAAAGACAGATAATGAAATAGATCCTAATAACTTATTAAGTCAAAAATGAGTATTTTAAAAAAACGTTAAACAGAAAATGCTATCAACTCGAAATTGATCCAAATACGGAGAAGTTGTACCTTTAATAAAATAAATTAAATTCAAGATGGCACTATTTCAGTCGAGCAATCCAGCTCTTTCAGAAAAGAAATTTACCAGCACAGTAATACCAGATGTGCTTAGTATAGAAAATGCAATGACGGTAAGGGGAACTTTACAAAAGTTCGGGTTTTTGTTAGTCATGGTTTTGGCAAGTTCATTTTATTCATGGAAACAGTTTGCTGAAGGTGGTTCAGTAACAGGTATGATATGGACAGGCGCATTGGGTGGATTGGTAATAGCAATTATTATTACTTTTAAAAAAGAATGGTCGTCTTTTTTAGCGCCCGTTTATGCGCTGCTGGAAGGTTTATTTTTAGGGGCAATATCTGCTATGTACAATAATGCATTTGCACAAAGAGCACCAAACATTGTAATAAATGCTGTTGGGCTTACAATGGGTGTTGCGGTTGCCATGTACTTGTTGTACAGTTTCAAGATCATCAAAGCAACAGAAAAATTTAAGTCAGTAATCATTACTGCCACAGTTGGTATTGCCATTTTTTATATGCTTGTGATGGTGCTGCGCATGTTTGGTTTTGAGAACATGCCTTTCCTGCACGAAGGAAGTACTTTTGGAATTATTTTTTCATTGGCTGTTACCGGAATAGCTGCGCTGAATTTAATTTTAGATTTTGATATGATAGAACGTGGCAGTGAAATGGGCGCACCAAAATATATGGAGTGGTACGGCGCATTTGGTTTAATGGTTACCATTGTTTGGTTGTACTTAGAAATATTAAGGCTGCTTTCTAAAATAAGTAGAAAATAATCTTAATCCATCTTATATAAAATATAGCCTGTGGTTGCAGGTAATAAAATCGTTTCACTAACTCGCTTGGTATTTTGTTCGTTGATAATATTACCATCAGCAACTAAAGTCCATTTACCTGAAGGGAGCTGCACATTTTTATCCTTTGCTTCTCCATTCAACAACACAATAATATCCTTCCATTTATCATTATTTGCATGGCTGTTTAGCTGGTAGATGATGAGCAGTGGATCTTCCGTTTCTGTAAAATGTAAATGCTGCTGTATCATCGCTGTAGTGGGCATTCTAAATGCCGGATGATTTTTACGAAGAGCAATTAATCCTTTGTAATAATTAAAAACGTTGTTGTATGTTGATTTTCTGCTCCAGTCGATTTCATTAATAGAGTCAGGCAGATTATAAGAATTAGCAATGCCTTTTTTGGTGCGAAGCAATTCGGCCCCGGAATGTATAAAGGGAACTCCCTGCGATGTGAGTACTATCGTCTGGCTCAGCTTATCCATTTGTATCAATTCTGCTTCTGTTGCATTAGGGTTACCCAAAGTTAGTCTGTCAAACAAAGTATTATCATCATGGCAAGATACATAGCTGATGGCTTGCGTAGGTTCGTTTGCCCACGGCGCCTTCGAATAATTTACTTTGTTATAATTTATTTGCGGGTGTTGTGTGGCAGCTACAATTCCAAATTTTACACTCTCTTTCCAGCTACCATTGCCGCTAACAAAACCTTTCTCTTTTACATTGTTATATGGACCATGTAAACCATCTCTTATGTCATCACTAAAGGCAGCAATATTGTTTAGCTTAGTTACATTTTTTTTTACAGCACGCAGTTCTTCGGGTAATGGGCTTCCGCCGGCAGTCCAACCTTCACCATAAATAAAAATGCTTTCGTCAATTGTATGCAGTGCTTTGCTTATTTCATTCATTGTTTCTATATCATGCACACCCATCAGATCAAACCTAAATCCATCTACATGGTATTCTTTCACCCAATGCGTTACAGATTCAACCATGAACTTGCGCATCATCGCTTTTTCAGATGCGGTTTCATTTCCACATCCTGTAGCATTTGAATATTTTCCATCTGCATTTTTTCGGTAAAAATAATCAGGTACCAAATGATTAAATGGCGTTTCTATATTCGATGTATGGTTGTACACGACATCCATTATAACACTTATACCGTTGCTGTGCAGCGTTTGCACCATTTGTTTAAATTCTTTTATACGCACTTTACCATCATAAGCATTGGTTGCATAACTTCCTTCGGGAACATTGTAATTTAATGGATCGTAACCCCAGTTATATTTTGCTTCCGGCGTGGTTTCATCTACAGAGTTAAAATCAAATGAAGGCAGTAAATGCAAATGTGTAATGCCCAATTCTTTCAAATGATCAAGCCCTGTCGCTAGTCCATCGCTACTTTTTGTGCCGCTTTCGGTAAGGCCTAAAAATTTCCCTTTGTTCTTTATACCCGAGTTTTTGTCTATAGAAATATCTCTTACATGCGACTCATACAAAACAATATCTGTATAGTTTTTTGAAACCGGTCTTGTATCTTTTTCCCAGTTAGCAGGATTTGTTTCTGCCATGTTAACTACCATTCCTCTTTGTCCATTTACACCTACAGCTTTTGCATAGATATCCGGGGTTTCTGCCAATACTTTTCCATCTACTGTTACCTGAAAAGTGTAATACACATTTTTTAATTTCTTTCTAATGGTGGTTTGCCAAGTGCCGTTAGAGGCTTTCTGTAATGAAATTTCATTTATCGCATTGCCACCACTTCCTTCTTTGTAAAGCCTCAATTTGACTGCAGTTGCAGTGGGTGCCCATATTTTAAAAATAGTCGCGGCCTTGCTGTAACTAACACCTAGATCTGTGCCTGCATAAATGGTGTAATCTGTTTTATTCATTTGTGAAAAGCATACAAAGGGAAGAAATGTGAGCAGAATTATTTTTATCATTAGGGGTTTAAATTTAAAAATTTATTTCATCAACATCAGCGCAGCCATTGTTTCTATTCCATCAAATAGATTACCCAAGCGGATGTTCTCATTTTCTGCATGTTGATTATTATCGTGGTTGGCTATAGGTACAGTTACAGTAGTTGCATGAAGAGATTGTTCAAATACATATAAAGGTAGGCTTCCACCCATAGTGGGTTGCAACACTATTTGGTCTTTAGTTGTACATTTAATGACACCAATTACTTTTTGTATGATTGGAAGATCCATAGATGTGCGCTGTGCATTCATACCATCGCCGGATTCTATTTTTATTATTTTGGAATATTTTGTTCGCTCTTCATCCGTAGGTTCATTTGCGGTGATGTAATAGCCTTTTCCTTTTATGTGGTTAATAACCTTCTGCTGTTGTTTTTTCCAGTCATTACCAAGTACCAATCTTAAATCCAACACAGCAGTTGCAGTAGTAGGGATTTGGTTAGAAGCCATTTTACCAACATTGCCGCTTTGCATTCCGTTTATATTTAACGAAGGTTGATTAATGGCTTCACTTAACGATAATCCCTGCATATCTACACCCAAGATTCCAAGTTCTTTTTTCATCTGTCCATCTACGCTCGGCACTTCATTCAGTGCCTTTCTTTCCGACGGTTTCAGCGGTGTTACATCATCATAAAAACCTTTAATAATAATTCTTCCTTTTTGATCTTTCATCGATGCTAAAAGGGTTGCGAGCATCATAGCAGGGTTCGGCGCCCAGTTGCCGTAATGTCCGCTATGCAAGGGTCTTTTGGACGCATAAACCGTAAGGTCAAGATGCGTATCGCCCCGCACGCCAAGTACAATTTGTTTTTTACCGGATTGGTGCACCGGTCCGTCGCATATCACCCAAAGATCTGATTGTAGCAGTGCTCTATGCTTTTCTAACACCTCGTTTAAATGCATAGAGCCTGCTTCTTCTTCACCTTCAAAGAAAAACTTGATGTTGCAGCCGGGTAATAACCCATTTTTATTAATGGCTGAATAGGCATTTAAAATAGCATCAATACCTGCCTTGTCATCAGATGCACTTCGACCATATATTCTCCAGTCCCTTTCAAATTTTCCATCGGTTGGAAATGAAATATTGCTTCCATTTTTATCCAGTGCATCCGAATATAATTTCGGTTCAAAAGGCCTTAGTCCTTTTGCCCATTGTGCAGGATTTACGGGTTGTCCATCATAATGAGCATAAAAAATAATTGTCTTTTTTGCGCCTGGAGTTTTCAAGTCGCCATACACAACTGGCGGCACCCCCGCTGTTGTTGCGTTTAAGAGTTGCACATTTTCAATGCCTCTTTTGTTCATCATGCTCATAAGAAAAGCAGCAGTCCTTTGCTGTCCATCAGCATCCGCAGCTGTATTGGGTATTTCAAGAAATTCAGAAAACTCTTTTATCATATTCGCTGTATTCTTATTGCTATACTCGCGGATTTTTAGAAGATCAGAAGTTTGTGCAAATACAAAATGACCTGTAAGAAAAAGAACGATTATAATAAGAAGTTTCCGTTTCATTATGTTAGTTGTTAATATTAATACTACTAAAATACAGTCTTTAAAACTAGTAAGTAAAATTTGCTTTGCCTTATAATTGGTGTAAGTAAAAAAACCATTCAATTTTTTTAGCAAGTAAATAAGTTGAACGGTTTTTATTTAAGAAAGTATTTTTATAACTGACAGCTACTGTTTTTGGGCTATCATTTTTATAGCAGAACTATCGCTTGTTTAAATATTTTACCTTCTTTATTTATTAAAGTAAGATGATAATTTCCTGCCGGGATATTTTTTGGAAGTTCAACATTTATTTTACCTGCACTGTTGTTGTACAAAATGTTATATGACCATACTTTTTGACCATTGCTATTCGTAAGAACAATGTGATACTTTCCAAATGTTTCGTTAGAAAAATTAAGGTTTAATATTTTGCCCGTAGCAGGGTTTGGATACACACCAATGCCTGATGTTATTTTGGTTGGTTCTACCTTTACTATGTTGCTGTATCGAAAGCTGCCATTTAAAAATGTTGTTTTAATCCTGTAAAAATTAT
>JANXTN010000080.1 GCA_025352435.1 Ferruginibacter sp.
CGATTATCTGCTGCATTTGTGCCTTTTAATGTTGCAACTACATTACCCAATAAAAGGGTTGTGTCTACTCTTCTTTTATCCGGTTGTAAGGTTGTTGTATCAATGATCGTTGTCATTCTACCATTTGACTGAGTAGCAAACTGTTTGAATTTTGCCAATACATACAACCTTGCAGCGCCAATACCACGCTTGCTTTCGGACTGAGTGCTCAGAGTATTGCGGGTACCATAATTTACCATCGTCTGAATATAATTCCGCAAAGAATCAGGAGAAATTTCTTTTACCATTTGCTCAATGGTAGGATCTTTTGCAATGGTTGTCTGTGCAAAAAGAAAATTATTAAAAACAAAAAGAGAGACAAAAAATACAAGAGCTGTTTTCATTATTTTAGTTGAGTATGATTAAAAATATATTGTGGGTAAAGTTAAATATTTTGCTGAAGATGAAAGGTGGTTGCTTTTTCCTTTTCCCCAAAAACAAAAAAGCAACAAATAAAAATTGCCACTGAAGCTCTATCAAGGTGTCTTGCCCGAAACCACCTATATATTTTACAAAGTAAATTTATTGGTCATAAATTATTCTATTTCATTTTTAAATAAACTGTATTTTCTCCATTTTTCAATGAGCTGTGCCATATCATCTGGCAGTTCACTTTTAAACATCATTTGCTCTTTTGTAGTGGGATGCACAAAGCCAAGTTCCTTTGCATGCAACGCCTGGCGTGGACAAACGGCAAAACAATTTTCTACAAACTGCTTGTACCTGGTATAAATTGTTCCTTTTACAATTCTATCTCCGCCATAAAAATCATCATTAAAAAGTTGGTGGCCTTTGTACTGCATGTGCACCCTTATCTGATGCGTGCGACCAGTCTCAAGCCTACACTCAACAACAGAAACGTAATTAAAATTTTCGAGTACTTTATAATGTGTAATAGCTTCTTTGCCATAATCGCCTTCAGGGTAGACAGTAAATACCTTGCGCTGTTTTTGGCTGCGACCGACATGCCCTCTAATGGTTCCTTCGTGTTCGTCAAAGTTACCCCATACTACTGCGTTGTAACGACGATGAACTGTATGATCAAAAAATTGTTTGGCCAATTCGCTCATTACTTTTTGTTTTTTGGCCACTACAATTAAGCCGCTGGTATTTTTATCTATACGATGAACCAAACCATAGCGTGTTAATTCTTTTTCATCTATTTCCGGACAATTGTGTTGCAAATGCCATGCAACTGCATTTATCAAAGTATTGTCAGGATTGCCGCTGCCGGGGTGTACAACCATGCCTACAGCTTTGTTGATCACCATTAAATCACCATCTTCAAAAACAATATTTAAAGGAATGTTTTGTGGAATTATTTCTGACGCTTCCGGAGAGTTGGTATCGTACACTACAATTTTATCTCCCGGTCTGGTGTTGTAATTTTTCTTTGTGAGCTTATCATTTACCAGCACCATTTCATTTTCTATGGCCTGTTGTATTTTATTTCTTGTTGCACCTTCAATCCTTTGCATCAAAAATTTATCTATTCTAATCGCTTCCTGACCCCTATCTATAATGATAACATGCTTTTCAAACAGCTCATCAGAATCGCTTACTTCTTCGCTTAAAATTTCTTCTTTTTTCATATTTTGAAATGACCACGGACGACAGATCACGAACTACAAGTCGATAATGTCCTTATTAAATTTAATACTATTATTAAATGCAATTTTAGAAGCTTCCTCGTGACTATTTTTTCATGTTCATAATTCATCAAGTTTAATTCTATCTCGGTACATGTAACCCCAAACTTTTAACACGCAACCCGCAACTCTTATCTTTGCAAAGTAAAACATTTTACTACGGTATGCAATCTGTAATATTTAAAGATTTAGGGGTAATTGATTATAAGTCTGCGTGGGATTATCAGGAAAAACTATTGCAACAAAACGTATCCGTAAAGACTAAAATTAGAAATGATCCAAGTCAAACATCAAAAATAAATACCCAACATTATTTTTTATTATGTGAACATTTGCCTGTATACACTCTGGGGAAAAGCGGCGATATGAAAAATGTGTTGATGAATGAGGAAGAATTAGAACAAGCAAATATTGAGTTCTTTAAAACCAACAGGGGCGGAGACATCACTTTTCATGGACCGCAGCAGTTAGTTGGTTACCCAATTTTAGACCTTGAAAATTTTTATACAGACATAGGGAAATATCTTAGGAATTTGGAGGAAGTAGTAATAATGACTTTGGCAGAATATGATATAAAGGCTGGGAGAAGTGTAGGTGAAACCGGTGTTTGGATTGATGCTGAAATAAAAGGAAGTGAAAGGAAAATCTGCGCTATTGGCGTACGTTGCAGCCGCTGGATTACTATGCATGGCTTTGCATTAAATGTAAATACCGATCTTAATTATTTTAAAAATATAGTTCCTTGTGGCATAGAAAACAAACAGGTAACATCTCTCGAAAAGGAACTTGGTGAAAAAATTGAATTTGATGAAGTGAAACAAAAAATAAAAGAAAAATTTTTATTAGTATTCGATGCGGCATTTGTTATAGAAGAAAAGGAGAACCTATAACTTTTTTAAATCTTTTAATATCTGAAATTTATTTTTCTCAATTAACAGCCCATTTTCATACAGTTCAAACCGATACCAACCTGTATGTACAAAATTTACTTTTTCAATAATTAAATATTCTTCTTTCAACTTTGACAGTTCAAACAAAAAGTTTTCTGTTTCATCAAAAAATTTCACCGTGTATTTTTTTGTTGTAGCATCTTCCAAGTGTATAATAACATTGTTGTCTTTAGCTGTAAAAATAGTATTACTAGGGTATGTAATTCCGGGTTTGGAAGGTGGGTAAATAGTACCTGAGTCCTTATTTGACAACATACCTGGAAATTTTTCAGTTGCTGCAATATCTGTGGTATAGATCTCCTTTACGGGTCTTGCAGACGGGGTAATAACATAAGATCCGCCTTCAAAAGAAACGAATACTCTGTAATACATTTTGCCGTAAGGAAAACTCACATCAGCAAAACCATTTTCTCTGCTTTGTGGGCTCAGTACGCTTCCTATGGTCGTATAATTTTGTAAGCTATCATAAGAACGTTGAATATTTAGTACTGTAATAGGTTTGCTGTAATCGTTTACCCAACTCACCACAATTTTATTGTTCAGATTTTTAACCTGTATAAATGGCAAAGGTTTTTCCTGCGCAACAATAATATTTGATAGGATTATAAAAAAAGCAAATAATGAAATTGATTTACGCATAGTATGGCAAAAGAATCTTTGTAAAGATATATTCTTAAGCTGTGGTTGAATGATGAAAGCAATTTGCTGCTGTTAAAGATATTTAAAAAATAAGTGTACCTGCGGGTAATGATTTGTTTCCCTGCAAGCCACCGGTATGTAAGCAAACAATATTACTTCCATCGGTAAAATAGCCTTCTTTTATTTTATCATAAATGCCGTACATCATTTTAGCTGTATACACAAAATCGGTTGGTATTTTGGTTTCTACATAAAATGTATTCATGAAATCAATTAAGTCATTTGTGTGTTTAGCATAGCCGCCAAAATGATAATCAACAAAAATGTTTGGCGTATAATTATTATCAACTCCTAGGTGTTTCAATCTTTCGGGAATATCCATCATATTTTTCAATACCGGTATTGCAATAATTTCTTGGTTGATATTTCTGTTCAAAAGTAAACCTGCAAGTGTAGTTGCAGTGCCGACAGCCGTGCACACATGAGAAAAATTATACTCATTAATAATATCCATTATTAATGAGGCACCTTTAGCACCTAGTGGATTGTACCCGCCTTCTGGCACCATTGTAAAATCTCCAAACTCCTGTTTAAACGCAGCAATCATTTCTGCATTACATACTGAGTTTCGATATAAATCTCTGCTTATAAATTTCAACCGCATGCCAAATTGTTTGCATCTGATTAAAGTAGGAGATAATGTTGGAGGTGGTTCTCCTCTGATGATTCCAATGGACTGCAATCCTTTTTGATTACATAAAAAAGCTGTTGCCACAATATGATTAGAGTATGCTCCGCCAAAAGTCAAGATCGTTTTATGAGAGGATTGCAAACATTCTTTAATAAAATAGTGAAGCTTAAAAAGTTTGTTGCCGGATACGTCAATGTGTATTTTGTCAAGCCTTAAAATACTTAGGCTTAAATTTTGTTTTACAGTTCCATTGGTAATTACTTTATCTAAACTTATGTTTTTGGTACTAATTTCCATAGTGGACGGTAATTTTTTGATATTTAAAGCTGTATCATTTTGATTCCTTTACTCTAATTTCGTTTAAGTTTTATTTTTTACAAATGAAGAATAAAATTATTTATTTACTTATAAAAATTATTATTTAAAAAAAATGAAACCTACACTTTTAATATTGGCAGCAGGTATGGCGAGCAGATACGGAAGCATGAAACAAACGGAGGGATTTGGACCGTGTGGAGAAACCATAATGGATTATTCAATATATAACGCAATAAGAGCAGGCTTCGGCAAAGTAGTGTTTATCATCAGAGAAGATTTTGAAGAAAATTTCAAAGGAGTTTTCGAGCCAAAACTCAAGGGTAAAATTGAGGTAGATTATGTTTATCAGGAGATGAACAATTTTGTAGATACTGCATATATGCCCGACGGGAGAACAAAACCTTGGGGAACAGGTCATGCATTATTATGTGCAAAAGATAAGGTTCATGAGCCATTTGCAGTTATTAACGCAGATGATTTCTACGGCAAGGATTCTTTTGAAAAAGCTGCCGATTTTTTAATTAATCAATGTGATAAAGACACTTCTGCCATTATTGGATATAAATTAAAAAATACATTAAGCGAACATGGTACCGTAAGTCGTGGTGTTTGTGAGGTAGATGATATGAATTTATTGACAGGGATAAATGAAAGAATAAAAATTTATAAGAAAGAAAACGACGTGGTTTTTGATGAAGATGGAAAGCTAACTGTTTTAAAAGACTATACTAATGTATCTATGAATTTTTGGTGTTTTCATCCGCACGTTTTTTCTATAACTGAAAAGCTGTTTGCTGATTTTCCAAAAAATAACATGGACAATATAAAAGCTGAATTTTTTATTCCCTACATAGCTGATTATATTTTAAAAAGCCCTGAAAGTAAGATTCTCGTAATTCCTACAAGTGCACAATGGTTTGGTGTTACATATAAAGAAGATGCAGCAGGAGTGAAAAAAAGCCTGCATAAATTAATCGATGATGGTGAGTACCCGGAATGTCTCTGGGCTTAGATGTCGTAATAAAAAAATCCGCCGAATTTCAGCGGATTTTTTATTAGTTTCCTTTTATCATAAACACATAATCTTTCATTTTTTCTACTTGGCCGGGTCTGTCTAGACCTTTCAAACAAGGATAGGAATTGATTTTAATTTTCTCGTTCTGTTTAATTTTTTTAACCTCCTCAATAGCCCTATAAATATTAGCTGATTTAATGGCATACACAACTCCGGTTGCATTAGTTTCTGTACTTGTAACAATTCCTACAAGTTCACCATTCTTTGTAACAACAGGCGAGCCACTGTTTCCTTCATTTGCCGCTGTACTTATCTGGCAAAAAACAGTGTCCATTAAATAACCATTTTTAGCACTTACATATCCTTCACCATAAACAATTTCCTGTTTAGGATAACCCAACATAAAAATCGCTTCACCTAATTTGGCACCAGTCTTTCTTATAGAGTAAGGTAGAGATGGTAATCTTTTAAATGTAGAGTCTGTAATTTTTAAAATTGCCATATCATTTAACAAGTCAACATAAACTGTACTGGCATAAAATTGTTCACCAGCATTATTTTCTACAATTAGGTGATGAGCTGCTTCTTTGATAACATGCGCATTTGTAACTATGTAATTATTGGTGGCATCAATCATAAAACCGGTCGCTCTAAACCTAGAATCGAAAACAGGTTTAGCATTTTTTATTACGCCTCCGTTTTGTACAATCTCATTTAGTTTATTTTCAATTTTTCTTGTTTTTTCTGCTTCTTTATTAATCTTATCTACGAGTGGTTTAATATTGGTTTTATCGCCTGTGGAAACGGTAGAAACTGCTGTAGCTATGAGCAATGATACCAATCCTGCAATTGATGCAGCCACAGCTATATCTTTTTTATAACGCTGCCAAAGTTGAATAATTTTAGAAGGTGCAGCAGCGGAAGTACGGGTAAGGAAGTTTTCTTTAGTGAGTTTATTTTCTACTTCTGTAAGAAGTGTTTTAAATTGTTTTTTTTGGCTGAAAGAATCAAGCTGGTTTAAAAAGAAAATCTGTTCAACAACTGCCTGGTCAAGATCAGGGTTATTTTTTCTTAGATCTTCAAAATAAATTTTTTCTTCGGCTGACATTTCTCCT
>JANXTN010000087.1 GCA_025352435.1 Ferruginibacter sp.
TCTAAATTTAAAAAAACACTTACTGCAGGGACTACATATCATTTTGCCATAGCGGGATCTTCTATTACAACAGCGCAACACGACGATCCGCTTAACGAAGCAGAGCGTTATGTTATCTACGCAAAGCTGCAAGGTACAAAGCGATTGTTGCAGTTTCACAATGTTGCATGGGATGAGCTTTGGAAAAGTGATATCATTATTGAAGGAGATGATAACAGCCAGAGAGATATACATTCTGCCATGTATCATTTGTATTCTTTTGTAAGAGAAGGAACTTCGTATAGCCCATCACCAATGGGTTTGAGTGGGTTGGGTTATAACGGACATGTTTTTTGGGATACTGAATTGTGGATGTTTCCTGCAATGGTTTTGCTGCATCCTGAAATGGCAAGGAGTATGGTTGAATATCGTTTTGAAAGATTAAAGCAGGCCCAGCACAATGCATTTGCGCACGGTTATAAGGGAGCCATGTATCCATGGGAAAGCGCAGGCACGGGCAATGAAGAAACGCCTGTTTGGGCATTGAGCGGTCCTTTTGAACACCATATTACCGCAGATGTTGCGATTGCTGCCTGGAATTATTTTGCGGTAACGCAGGATACTGGGTGGCTGAAAGAAAAAGGCTTTCCGGTAATAAAAGCCTGCGCAGATTTTTGGGCGAGCAGGGTAGAAAAAAATGGTCCCGGAAAATATGATATAAAAAATGTAGTGGCTGCAGATGAATGGGCAGAAAACGTAGACAACAATGCTTTTACAAATGCTGCCGCAAAAGCAAATTTGCAATATGCAATAATGGCTGCTAATATTTTAAAAGAAAAAGCAGATCCGGAATGGGCAGACGTAGAAAAAAATATACCGATAATAAAATTGTCAAATGGTGTTACATCTGAGCACGCAGCTTATGCCGGCGAAAAGATTAAACAGACCGATGTGAATTTACTTTCCTATCCATTGAAGGAAATTACTGACCCTGCACAAATAAAAAAAGATTTAGAGTATTATGAAAGTAGAATTGGAGAAGGTTCCCCCGCTATGACACACGCAATTTTTGCGGTATTGTATGCAAGGGCTGGAAACAGTGTAAAAGCATTTAAAGCATTTGAGGAAGCACATTTACCAAACAAAAAAAATCCTTTCGGAGTGTTATCTGAATCTGCAGGAGGCACCAATCCTTATTTTGCTACAGGTGCAGGTGGATTTTTACAAACTATGCTTTTTGGCTTTGGTGGGTTGGAGATTACGCCCAATGGTGTGGTGCAGATAAAATCTGCTTTACCCCAGCAGTGGAAGAGTGTAACCATTACCGGCGTGGGGCCGCAGCATAAAACATACAGAGTAAAATGATGTTAGGATATAATTTAAATGAGATAAAAAAATCATAACTTACGATTATAAACAACTACCAAAAATTGTGAAGGGTTTTACCGCTGCAATAATACTGATCATTTTATGTTTCAACTGGTTTGGATACAGTACTGTTATATGTTTTATGCAGCAGAAAGCCGATGTGCAAATGGAAGCAATGCTCGATAAAAAAAGCATAAAAGAAAGTGATTTGTTTGAAATTAAAATACCTCTTCATTTACCCTACCAGACAAACTGGGCAACTTATGAAAGATATGATGGTGAAGTAAAACTGAAAGGCATCATTTACAAATATGTAAAAAGAAAAATTACAGACGATACGCTTCATTTAGTATGTATTAAAAACATTAAAAAGATGGAGTACGAGAATGTAAAATCTGACTTTTATAAAAATACAAACGACCTCTCTTCAAAAAATAATTCTCAAAAAACGCCTTCCTTATTATTTAAAAAAATGGTTGTGGAGTCTGATCATTTTCTGTTTGGTGTAAACTGTTTTCACCAATCAACCCTTGTTGAGAAAAATTATTTTTCCTTGGCGAATGAAAACATTCTTGATGCCCACCTTTTTTCTCTCAAACAGCCACCTGATCAGAGTGTAGCTTAAATATTTTCCCTTATCATTTTCTCTTATCGCTTCTTTTTAAAAGAGAAGCAAATGTGTGTATTCTTAATAAATT
This sequence comes from Ferruginibacter sp., assembly GCA_025352435.1. Taxonomy (GTDB): domain Bacteria; phylum Bacteroidota; class Bacteroidia; order Chitinophagales; family Chitinophagaceae; genus Ferruginibacter. The sequence continues at coordinate 2,046 of JANXTN010000087.1, forward strand.
ATTATGATGAAGAAATTATTGCTTGTTTGCATGCCCGTTCTTTTATGGTGTAGCTGCAAAGAAAATAAAAACTATGAAGCTATTTTTAATGATCCTATTTTGTACTCAAAAACAGTTCATGAATTGAACACTGTTGTAATGGGAAATAATTTTACACCCATTGTAGCTTCCAGAAATTATCTGTATGCAAATGTTGCAGCTTATGAAGTAATTGCTGCCGGTTATCCAAATAAATATAAAACGCTGGCTACGCAGTTACATGGTTTAAAACCTATTCAAAAACCTGAGGCAGGTAAAAAAATTAATTTTGAATTTGCATCTATTTTAGCTTTTTGCAAATTAGGAGAGGCAGTTACTTTTCCCGAAGGAAGTATGAGTGACTATGTAGATAATCTTAAAAAGCTTGCAAAGGACAATGGGATGTCTTCAGAAGTATTTAGTAATTCTATTGAATATTCAGATACGGTATCTGCTGCCATTTTAAGTTGGTCAAAAAAAGACAATTATGCGCAAACCCGCAGTGCTGAGCGATATACAGTGAATGATGTGGAAGGAAGATGGGTGCCAACACCGCCTGCGTACACATCTGCAATGGAGCCACACTGGAACAAAATTCGCACTCTGGTAATGGATAGTTGCAACCAGTTTTCGGTGCCGCCACCATTCGAATTCAATATTAAGGATACTACAAGTGCGTATTACAAACAGGTCATGGCTTCTAAAACAGCAATCGAAAATTTAACTACCGAGCAAAAGCACATAGCAGATTTTTGGGACGATAATCCGTTTAAATTAAATGTCTCGGGGCACTTAATGTATGGTACAAAAAAGTTTTCTCCCCCCGGGCATTGGATGAGTGTAATAGGCATTGCATCCAAAACTGCAAAAGCAGATTATGCAACTACAGTATATGCTTTTGCAAAAACGAGTATAGCATTGTTTGAAGCTTTTATACAATGCTGGGATGCAAAGTATAAATACAATACCGCAAGGCCTGAAACAGTAATTAATAAATATCTGGACGCTAACTGGCAACCTTACTTACAAACTCCTCCTTTCCCAGAATATACCTGTGGGCATTCAACTTGCTCATCGGCGGCGGCAGAGGCACTTACAAGTGTGTATGGCGATAACTTTCATTA
>JANXTN010000101.1 GCA_025352435.1 Ferruginibacter sp.
TCTCAATATCTAGAACTTTATGGAAATGCAAACAAGGATGATAACTATCTGACTAGCCTTGTCAATTATATAAACTTAAAAAGTAAATAAATTAGCCTTAAATAAATTTAATAAAAGATGGAAAATAATACCCCCAACCAAATAAACATCGAAATTTCAGAAGAAACTTCAGAAGGAACATACATTAACCTTGCGATTATAACACATAGCCATGCAGAGTTTGTCTTTGATTTTGTGAATGTGATGCCCGGTGCACCCAAGAGTAAGGTGAAGAGCAGAATTATAATGACCCCTTTTCATGCAAAACGTTTTATGAAAGCGATAGTAGATAACGTTCAAAAATTTGAAGCCGTAAATGGCACAGTACAGGATTTAGAAGCTGTGGAAATCCCTTTTAATTTTGGAGGGCCTGCTGGGATGGCTTAGTTTAAAAGAAATCTTAATAATAAAATAGCCCCTTTAAGGGGCCATTTATATTTATATTAACAAGCCTTACAATAAACCCTCATCTGCAAAACTATAATGCCCTTCGTCACTTACAATAATATGATCTAAAATTTTTATATCAAAGTATGAAGCTGCCTGTTTTATTTTTTGAGTTAATTCTTGATCCGCTCTGCTTGGGTTAAGGTTACCTGATGGGTGATTATGGCTGAGGACAAGGCTGGTGGCGCCTTCATCAAGTGCCTGTTTAAGAATGATGCGAGGATCAGCTACAGTACCGGTTATGCCTCCCTTGCTTATTATTTGAAAGTTTTTTATTTTGTTGGCTTGGTTTAAAAAAAGAACAGCAAAAACCTCGCTATTGTTGTCTTTTAATTTGCTTCGCAGGTAAATAGCAATTTCTTTACTGCTTGTAACTTTTGTATGTTGAAGTAGGTTACCGCCACTTCTTCGTCTGCCAAGTTCTAATGCAGCACTTATTGCAATTGCCTTTGCTGCGCCAATGCCTTTTACTTTCTGAAAGTCTTTGAGAGAAAGTTTACCCAATTCATCCAGGTTATCTTTGCCTAATTTTAAAATTTCTTTTGCTAACTCAACTGCTGATTTTTCCTTGTTGCCGTTATTTATAATGATTGCCAATAATTCAGCATTGCTCAATATTTCAGCTCCATGGTTTGCCATTTTTTCTCTAGGTCTGTCATCTTCCGCCCAGTTTTTTATAGAAGTTTTTGTGTTTCCTGAATTTTCCATACCTCTAAACAATTATTGATGCAAACTAAATGTATTTTCGCACAAATTTCACCTACATACTTTCCAAACTATGCTATCTAACGTAAAAATATTTTCAGGTACGGGATCTCAATATCTTGCAGAAAAAATTGCAAAAAAATTTGGTGAACCATTGGGAAAAGTAAATGTTCAACGTTTTAGTGATGGCGAAATTGGCGTAGAATTTCAGGAGAGTATAAGAGGGAGGTCTGTTTTTTTAATACAAAGCACTTACTCTCCATCTGATAATTTGATGGAATTGTTGTTGATGATTGATGCAGCAAAAAGAGCCTCTGCCTATAAAGTAATTGCTGTAATGCCCTACTATGGTTTTGCCCGGCAGGATAGAAAAGATAGGCCAAGAGTGGCAATAGGATCGAAACTTGTTGCCAATATGCTTACCGCGGCCGGTGCAGATAGAGTTGTAACAATGGACCTGCATGCGCCGCAAATTCAGGGATATTTTGATATTCCGGTAGATCATCTTGACTCATCGGCCATTTTTATACCATACATAGAAAGTTTAAACTTACAAAACCTCACTTTTGCTGCGCCGGACGTAGGTAGCGCAAACAGAATCAGAGAAATTTCTACTTATTTTGAGTGCGAGATGGTTATTTGCGATAAGCATAGGAAACGTGCAAACGAAATTGCGAGTATGGTGGTTATTGGAGATGTTACTGACAGAGATATTGTATTGATAGATGATATTTGCGACACCGGTGGTACGCTGGCAAAAAGTGCAGGGCTCATGAAAGAAAAAGGGGCAAGAAGCGTGAGAGCATTGTGCACCCATCCTGTTCTAAGCGGAAATGCTTACGAAAATATTCAAAACAGTGCATTAGAAGAATTGGTAGTTTGCGATACCATACCGGTGAGAGGTATATGCGACAAAATAAAAATTCTTTCGGTAGATGAGCTTTTTGCAGTAGCGTTGAGAAATGCGTATGAAAATAAAAGTATAAACAGTTTGTTCATCAGAGGCAGGCTTAGAGAAAAGTAATAACGGGAGGTGCTCACTATCAAAACGGAGGACATTATTAATCATTAGACTTCATTTAGTGAAAGAAGCCAATCGAAATGCTTTTTTTACCTTAGAATACTTACTTTTGCAGCTCATAAAAAATAAACTAAATGAAAACAATTACAATCGACGGACAACTGAGGACCGAAAGCGGAAAAAAAGC
>JANXTN010000126.1 GCA_025352435.1 Ferruginibacter sp.
ATCAAATCTTCTACAACCTGCATTCAATGCCGCTTCCAGCTTTGCTATTCGGTTTTCCGGAGAGGAATGTAAGTGAACACCAATTTCAATATTTTTAAAAGCGGGTATCACCTTTTGCATCAAAGTAACGACTTCAGTGGCCGTTGCCAAACCAACTGTATCTGCAATGGAAATAATTTTAATCCCTAATTCTTCAATTTGTTTTGTACGATTTATCACAATTTGCTCATTGTATTCATCTCCGTAAGGATTTCCAAAACCCATTGAGATATACACAACCAACTCTTTGTTATGCTGCACACACAGTTCTTGAATAGCTTTAACTCGTTGCAAAGATTCATCTACGGACGAATTTGTATTTCTTTGCTGAAACGTTTCTGAAATAGAAAATGGAAATCCTAAATAAGAGATGTTATCAAATTTTACCGCATCTTTTGCACCACGTTCATTGGCAATAATGGCGAGTAACTTTGTATCTGTTTCACCCAATTCCAAATTCCAAATTACATCTTTCGTATCAGCCATTTGCGGTATAGCCATTGGCGAAACGAAGCTTCCAAAATCAATTGTATCAAAACCTACTTTCAACAAATTATTTAGATAGGCAATTTTCTTTTCTGTGGAAATAAAATGAGGCCATCCCTGCATTGCATCCCTAGGGCATTCGACTATTTTTAATTTTTGGGAAGGAGCTGCTGTCATTGTGTAGAGCGAAATTTAAAATGTTTGATCAGCTCTTTGCCGGTGCTGTTGGGGCTTGTGTTTTTCTTACTAAACTGTCTTCCGGATAATGCGCTTTAATGCTGTCACGAATAGCAATCGCCCAGTCAGTTACCAATTTTTTTTGGGAAGCAGATAGTTTTGCATCACCATGTATGAGTGTATAAGATTCAATCGGCATTTCATCTTCCTCAATTTCATTCATTACAGTCTCCAGCTTTCTGTATTGTTTACCAATACGATAAGACGCGAATTCATTAAAATTTAATTCTTTTTTGCCCTCTTTTACATGATCGGCCAAAAACCAAGCAACCGGCTGAATATTATTATACCACGGATATTTTGTGTTGTTGCTATGGCAATCGTAACAGCTGGTTTTTAAAACTGCCTGCACATTTACAGGTACCGCATATTTAGTTGTTATGTCGTTTACCTGAGGAACAGCTGCTATATTTTTTTGAAGTCTAAAAAACTGTATCGCTAAAAATGCAACCAGAAGGATTATTAAAAATCTTTTGAAAAATACTTTCATCTTTTATGTTTTTGCTAATATAGCGAACAATTATTTTAATTTATTTTCTATTCCTTTAACGGTATAGCCTTCTCTCCTCAGCAAATTAATAAGGCCGTCTTTCCCAAACAGGTGAGCTGCCCCCACGGCTATAAAAATATTATTCTTGGGTAAAATATTTTTAAGCTGGCTAATCCAATTTAGGTTCCTGTTTTTTAAAAGCGCATCATTATTCTCTCCTTCTGAAAATGATTTATCTTCTACAATACTCACAAGGCTATCAGTTTGTTGCTCCTTATAAGTTGATACCATTTTATTGAAATATACTTTGTAATTGTTTATACTATCTATTGTCTTTAATAGTTCTTTTGCCTGCACAGTGTAAGGAATACTGTCAAATACAGATGATTGAAATTCTATTGTTTCAAAACCCAGAATTTCTTTTTGTTCTTTTTTAGCAATGCTCATTAACTCAATCTCCACACCACTTAGCGTTTTGCAGGGCATCATCTTTGGATAAAGCAATGCAGAAAGCATCATTGGTTTCATTTTATTAAAATACGAAAGGTTCATTTTTAGCGAATCCCTAAAATAAGTAGAGACCTTTTGTATCTCCTCTACTGTGTACAAATCGTTCAAGGTTTTATCATTCATGTTCATAAAAAACATGCCGCCTAAAGTATTTTTAGGATCATCTAAATCCATTTCGAAATACACTTTTTGAGAAACTTTTAATGCTGTTTGTAAATTTGCACTAAATTGAATATCATCCTTGCATAAAATATGAAAGGTGCCAAACATATAACTGGGTTGCTTCAAATTTTTGCCGGTAATTTCCCAGAGTAAAGTATTGTTGTCCTTGTTTACCGGCAGCCGTAATTGTTTTTGCGCAGCACAGCTTTGAATTATAAGAACTGTTACAATTAGATAAAATAACTTCATAAGAATCTTGATTTTTACCGATGAGGTATGAGGTTTACAGCCTTTTTGTAGAAACAATAATTAGCAAATTAGCACAATAGCAAATCAGCTCAGTATTTATATTTCGCCAAAATCTCATCCACTCTCCTCTCCACTTTTTCATCAAGCACTAAAACTGGTGCATTGTGCGGTTTTATTCTTGCATCAAATATTACACTGCTGCAACCCCAATGTTTATTTTCTGTAAAAGCGTTTACACCATAAATATCATGCGATGGATTACAACGGGTAAACGTAATCCATAAAAAATTATCTAGCTTCTCCGAAGTAAACAATGCATCGTCACACAAAACTATTACAGGAAAGGAGTCAAGTTCTTTCTCAAAATTTTTGAGTTGCTCATTGATATTATCCAATTCTTTGTTTGCATTTTCATAAGTTGTAAATGCACCGGTCTGAATCGCCACGACCCCTGACATTATTAGTTTTCCTCCTAACTCAGCAACACAGGTTGGTATCGATTTTCCTAATTCTCTTTTCACTACACCATTGGCTGCAAACACAACTTTACTTCCACTGTTAATAGAAGTTCCTGAATAATCCAGCGTGTCTATTGTTGTGTTTGTATAAAAATGAATATCTCTTTTTAGGTTTATCCTTTCCAGTAAAAAAGTAAAATATTTTTCGATGTGGTGCGTATCAATGCTGTTAGAAGCATCAGCTGTTATAAATAAAAACTTAGCAAGACTAAGTTGACCAGTTCCTAATATATGATTGGCAATTGTAAGGATCTCTGCAGGCTGTGTTGCAGGTGTATATGGTGTGTAGCGTTCGCTACCAATCGCCAATAACAGCGGATGCACACCTGCAGCATCTACAGCATTTACTTCCTTTAAACCTGGAATTTCATTTTGCAAAGCACTGCCCGTAATGGAATGTATCAACTGTCCAAAACTAGTATCTTCTTGTGGCGGTCTTCCAACAACTGTAAAAGGCCAGATGGCGTTTTTGCGTGCATACACTTTATGTACTTTCATCAATGGAAAATCGTGTTGCAGACTATAATACCCCAGATGGTCGCCAAACGGACCTTCGGGTTTATTTTGTTGCGGTTGCACAGTTCCGGTAATTACAAAATCGGCATCTGTGCTCACGCAAAATCCATCTTTGTAGGTATATCTAAACCGTCTTCCACCCAACGCTCCGGCAAAAGTTGCTTCGCCCAAACCTTCGGGCAAAGGCATTACGGCTGCGACAGAATGCGATGGTGGCCCACCTGCAAACACACTTACTTTTAATGCCTCCCCTTTAGCATTTGCTTTGGTTTGGTGCACACCAATGCCTCTATGGAGTTGATAATGCAAACCAATCTCTTCGTCTTTTATATAGTAATTTCCAGAAAGTTGAATGCGGTACATTCCAAGGTTGCCATTCATTATTCCCGGCTTTTCAATATCTTCTGTATAAACTTGCGGTAGCGTTACATAAGCCCCGCCATCCATTGGCCAATGCACAATCTGCGGTATTTCGCTCACTTTTATTTCTTCGTATAAAACTGGTTTTGTTACCGGGTTTTTCAATGGCAAAGCTTTCAACCCTGCAGCAAGGGTTGTAATATTTTTGAATGGTTTTTTTATCGCTTCGACAGGATTGTTTTTTAGGTCGATAAGGTTCCTTACATGCCCCAAAGTATTTCTAAAAATGAATTCGCTTCTCTGTAGTGTTCCGAAAATATTAGACGCTGCTCTAAATTTTGAACCCTTTACTTTTTCAAACAAAATGGCAGGCCCGCCAGCTTCATGCACCCGCAAATGGATTGAGGCCATTTCCAGATAAGGATCTACTTCTTCTTTAATGCGAAGTAACTGTCCGTTTTTTTCAAGATCAAGTAAACATTCCTCGAGAGAACTGTAAGCCATTTTATAGTTTTAAAATACAAATTTAGCTTTTAAAAA
>JANXTN010000134.1 GCA_025352435.1 Ferruginibacter sp.
CTTTTAAAACCTGTATATTTTTATAAGCCTGTACAGGAGATACCATCAAAGCCATTACAGCAGAATAAGGTGAGATAACCAAATCTTCACCCAAGCCACGCTTAAATCCGAGGCCTGGAATACCAAATGACTTATATTGATAATTCAAATGGGCATCTACTGTATTAAAACCTGATTCAGATATACCCCACGGAATACCATGTTTTTTGCCGTATTCAATCTGCTTTTGCACTACCGCTTTATTCGTTTGGTCCAATAAAGTATTTTCATAGCCAGGCATCACTAGAAGTGGCATTAGGTATTCAAACATTGAGCCTCCCCAGGAAAGTAACACAGGATTATTGCCTTGGTTGGTTAGTTTTCTACCTAATGCGAACCAGCTTTCCTGCGGTAATTTGCCCATCGCTATCCCTACAAAAGTTGTAAGCCTAGCTTCTGAAGCAAGCAAATCATAAAACCCGGGATCTCTTCTATGCTCATCTGCATTATAACCGATAGCCAATAAATTTTGAGATTTATCAAACAGAAAATCATAATCAATATTTGCAAGATCAATGCAATCGGCTGCGAGCCGTTCAACGGTAAGCATTACCTCTTTAGCACGACGGGAGGATTCGGTAACAACTGTTCTGAATCCCGTAAGCCAATCATTTTCTTCGTGCGTATTTTCTTCGGTGTGAAAACTTATAATCTTTTGTAATAAAAGCTGTTCTATTAATGTGATCTGTTTCAAAGTAGGCACAGCAGGTAATTCTCGGATAAGGGTTATAAACTTGGCAGGTGCTTTTGTATATAATAACCATGGAACAAGTGAACGGATATTTTCTTTCTGTTCTGATAACTGCTGAAAAACTTTTTGTACCCAAACACCCGACCTTTCATCAGGGTCGAGATCTACAAGAATCTTTATGAATAATATTTCAAGTTGTTCTGTGTAATCTTCTATTTCACTGACTGTATTTAACTGAGGATATTTTTCTTCAATGTCTAGGCGAAATTTAATCACTGTTTCCTTTGTATCGATACATTCTGCCAGCACATTAAGCGTATCACACAATCCTTTAAAAAAGCTATGAGAAACTATTTTATTATCAATGATGCTTGACAGTCCTTGCTTTAAAGTCAGAAGATGGCCTGTAAGGTTTCCGCTGTCAACTGTAGAAATATATCTGGGGTATAACGGAGCTAAAGAACCTGTATCATACCAGTTATAAAAATGGCCTCGGTACCGTTGCATTTGCCGGAGGGTACTCATAGTATTTCCGGTGCGGTCTATAAATTGCGATAAAGTAATATAGCCAAAATCGAATGCCGTAAGATTGGATAACAATAACAATCCAATATTGGTAGGAGAAGTTCGCCGGGCAAGTCTTTCAACGGGATCTGCCTGATAATTATCCGGCGGCAACCAGTTATCTTCTACAGTGACATATTTTTCAAAAAAGTTCCATATTTTCCGGGCCAGCATTCCCAGATAATGAGTTTGTTCTGCGGTAATAACATTTTTATTTGGTGGCAAAGGCATACTGATTGCATGCGCAATAAAAGGAGCCATCATCCAGAATGTGAGAAAGGGCAATGCGATGAGTACAACACTCGGATTATAAATTGTTAACCATGTATAAATAACGAAAGCAAAGACGGGTTCAAACCACATTTTAATATATAACTTTAAAATGCCGTTTTGCCTGTACGACCTACTGCTGAATATATTCCACTGAAGTAAATTTTTATGTGAAATCAGCATCCGCCAAAAAGTGCGTGATATGGCATCAACACTTGAGTAAACCTCGTACGGCAGAAAAATTAACTCCAGCAATTGCTGATTGAAATTATTAAAAGCAGAACGGATAGTGTAAGCAATGTGCTGTTTAAAAACAACGTCAGCAGGTTTTCTAAAAAGTTCTCGGAAGGCGTTGACTACTGCCGGTAACATAACAATTATTGTAACAGCGAGTGTCCAGAACCATGCAGCAGATGACAGCGTCCATCCGAATAACAATAAAAGTAAAAGACATACCGGTACAAGGCTGCGCCGCACATTATCAAATATTTTCCATTTGGACAGAGCAGAAAGTGGGTTCTTTTGAAACTTTCTGTCATTACCACGGACAAAAGGCAATACCCATCCGGCTATTTGCCAATCTCCACGTATCCAACGGTGCCTACGTTGCATATCTGTCTCATACCTTAATGGATATTCTTCAAAAAGTTGTACATCTGTGATCAATCCGGAGCCGGCATAACAACCTTCTAAAAGGTCATGGCTCAGTATTCGATTTTCGGGAAATCTGTCTTTTAGTGCTAACTCAAATGCATCTAAATTATAAATTCCTTTACCGATAAAAGAACCTTCATAAAACAAATCCTGGTAAACATCAGAAGTAGCTTTTGTGTACGGATCTGTACCGGGGTCATTACCATGGAAGCGTGCATATAAGGAGCTGTCAGAAGCAGGTAAGGTATTTGCCACTCTTGGCTGAAGGATACTGTAGCCTTCTGTAACGCGTTTTTTCTTTTCACTGTATACAGGTTGATTGAGCGGATGTGCAATTGTACCTATCATTTGGCGGGCAGAGTCACGGCTTAACTGAGTGTCTGTATCCAGCGTAATAATATATTTAATGCTGCTAAAGATTGCCCGGTCTCCTATAATCTCTGAAAAATAGTCTTCTCCTTTATTTCTTAGTACTGCATTGAGTTCACTGAGTTTGCCACGCTTTCTTTCATATCCCATCCATATTTTATCATTTTTATTCCACCTGCGGGGCCGGTGAAAAAGCAGAAAAGTCTCTTCAGATGTGTGCTTGTATTTTTTATTAAGATCAGATATCTTGTTTTTTAAAACCGTGAGCAATGAGGCATCTTCGGGTAAATGTTCTGTTGCCGCATCTTTAAAATCTGTGAGTAAAGCAAAATATAAATTCGTTTCCCTGTTTGCGAGGTAACGTACTTCCAAACCTTCAATTAATGTTTCAATACCGGTAAAATCTGTGATCATTGTGGGTATAACCACCATCGTTTTAGCTTCGTCAGGAATTCCTTTAGAATAATTCATCCTTGGTAATAGGGAAGGACCCGCTAAAATTGTGCTCAACCAGTTTACAAGAGAAACAGCCAGCCGTGTAGTTGTAATGAAGGATATAATGCATACCGCTATAAAGATTCCAATGGGAAGTGTCTCCGTTAAAG
>JANXTN010000181.1 GCA_025352435.1 Ferruginibacter sp.
TACAAATTCTGTTTATTTGCAACAACTTGGTCTTACAAATGCTGAAGGAAATTTGAAAAAAGAAATGCAGCATAAGTACAAGCAGATAAATCGCTATGTGGAAATTATAGAAGGTATTTTAAAAGATACTGACATTGAGAACGGTTTCTCTGTTGTAGATATGGGAAGCGGTAAAGGTTACCTCACATTCGCATTGTATGATTACTTAAAAAGTAAAAACAAATCTGTAAAAGTTAGCGGAATTGAATTGAGAGCGGACCTTGTAGAAAAATGTAATAGCATTGCAATTTCATTAAAATATGATGGCTTGCATTTTATAAAAGGAAGTATAGAGGATAGTGAGTTGCATAAAGTTGACATGCTGATAGCACTTCATGCATGCGATACTGCCACGGATGATGCTATCGCAAAAGGAATAAACGCAGCCGCACATTTTATTATTTGTGCACCCTGTTGCCACAAACAAATTCGCAAACAAATGGCACCCACAAATGCTTTGCAGTTAATTACCAAGCATGGCATATTGCTGGAGAGACAAGCAGAAATGGTCACTGATACCATCCGTGCATTAATGCTTGAAGCATATGGCTACAAAACAAAAGTGTTTGATTTTATTGAGGAAGAAGACACTCCAAAAAATGTTCTGATAGTAGGAACAAAAACTAATTTTTCCCAAAAAGTATTTGATGAAAATATTTTAAAAATAAAAGAACTAAAAGATTTATTTGGGATAACAGAACATTATCTAGAAACGATCATTGCTTAATATCTTTATTTAGGAAACTTTATTCAATCTACACGTCAATAAAGGTTTGATAGATAGTTGAAGACGAAACGTGATTGATTTTTTATTTTCCCAAAAATAAAAACCAACAAAATACATTTGCCGCCGCAGTTCCTTATAGTTTCTTCTTTGCCCGGCTAAAAAAATTCCCATCTATATTTTAATGTTATAGCATGCCATTGTAACTTCATCGCATGGATAATAATGTTACAGAAAACAGAAGACTCGGTCTGTTTCATTCCACAGTTTTAAATATGATAGATATGGTGGGCATCGGGCCGTTTATTACCATGCCTATTGTAATTGGCCTCATGGGTGGTATGTACATTTGGGCTTGGGTGGCAGGCGCTGTTCTTTCTTTTGTAGATGCTATGATCTGGAGTGAACTCGGAGCTGCATATCCATTGGCAGGCGGCAGTTACAATTTTTTAAAAGTTGCCTACGGTGAAAATGGACCTGGGAAGATGATGAGTTTTTTGTACGTATGGCAAACGATTATTCAGGCGCCTTTAGTAGCCGCCTCAGCAGCAATAGGCTTTGCGCAATATTTTATTTACTTGGTACCGATGGAAGTGTGGCAACAAAAAATGGTTAGCGGTTCGGTTATTATTCTTGTTACTCTTTTGCTGTACAGAAAAATTGAAAGTATCGGAAAGATTGGTGTGTTACTTTGGGCTGGTGTTGTAGCAACACTCGGCTGGATCATTTTTGGAGGCCTTTCTCATGGCAATTTTATGCAGCCTATTTTTCAATCTGCAAACGCTTTCCACATTAATACAATTGCGTCTTTTCTGTTTGGACAAGCTTGTGTAAAAACCATTTATAGTTATTTAGGCTATTATAATGTTTGTCATTTAGGTGGAGAAATAAAAAACCCCGGCAAAAACATTCCACGCAGTATGTTTATCTCCATTTTTGCCATTGCTGTTTTGTATCTGGCAATGAACGTAAGTGTAACAAGTGTCATACCATGGCAGGAAATAAAGGCCTGGCAAGATGCAGGCACAAACAATTTTGTGATCAGTACTTTTATTGAAAGGTTGTATGGCTTTACCGCGGCAAAAATTGGCACTGTAATGATATTATGGGTTGCAGTGGCATCGCTTTTTGCGGTAATGCTTGGTTATAGCAGAGTGCCCTTTGCAGCTGCACAAGATGGCGCTTTCTTTAAAGTATTTGCAAAGCTTCATCCTACAAAAAACTTCCCTTATGTCTCTTTGTTAGTACTTGCAGCATTTGCTTTTGTATTTAGTTTATTGTTTAGAATGGGCGATGTAATAAGTGGCATTTTAGCAATGAGAATTATGGTACAGTTTATTGGTCAAGGCGTGGGTTTAATATTGTTGAGAAAAAGAAAAGGCACAACGAATCTTCCTTTTAAAATGCCGCTGTATCCAATACCTGTTATTCTTGCGATAGCTATGTGGCTGTTTGTCTTCTATGCAACAGGTAAAGCAATAATGATAAGTTTTGCCATTGTATTGCTTTCGGGAATTATTGTTTATTTGGTGAAGGCAAAATTAAAAAAGGAATGGCCCTTCGCCTTACTAAATGAAAATATTCTTAAAGAGGTGGAAAATATCGGCTCAGATTAATTCGCTGAGCAAATCTTCAATATCAAGTGTTCTGGAATACATCTCCAAAGTACCGTCCGGTTTTTGTGGCCATGATTCTCGTGGGTTATCCCAATATAATTCTACCCCATTTCCATCGGGATCATCAAGATACAAAGCTTCCGAAACTCCATGATCTGCGAAGCCTGTAAAAGGATAACTTGCCTCTGATATTCTCTTGTAAATAACGGCTAACTCTTTTCTCTCATTATATAAAATTGCTGTATGAAACAAACCCGCAGAATGCAATGAAGCAGGTTCTCCATCTTTACTGTACCAAGTGTTTAAGCCTATGTGGTGATGGTAACCACCTGCTGAAATGAAGGCCGCATCTTCGCCGTACATTGTTGTTATTTCAAAGCCTAATAAGTCGCAATAAAACGCCAGAGCTCTTTTCAGATCCGCAACTTTTAAATGCACATGACCGATTCTTGTTTGCGATGGAATTTTGTAAGGAGTACTCATGTGATAAAGGTTTAATAGATTAATTTTACTCCATGCCTGTAATTTCAGTGTGATACGGTATAATTATATCGATGTATTATCTTGATACAAAGCAACATAATTTACCACATATTCACGTATCATAAAGGTAATTTTCCTAGTAATAAAACTAAATTAATTTTAGCTTGGATTGAAATCAGAAAAGAAGATTTAATGGCTGACTAGCAGTTAGCTGTTACCGGAGATAAAGTATTTAGAATCGATCCTTTAAAGTAAAATACGAACCCAAGAATAACTTTTGTTCAACCTCAAGAAAATTATAAACTTTTACTAAAGTTTACTGACAATAGCGTCAGAGAATTTGATATGAATCCTTATATAAATTATCCCGCTTTTGAAAACTTAAAAGAGGAATCCATTTTTAAAAACGCAACTGTTTTTTTGGGACTGTAAAATGGAATGAGGATATTGATATGTCTCCTGATACTTTATTTCTGGAAAGCAATTTAATTTCTTAGCGCAATAAAAAACCCTGCAAAACTGCAGGGCTCTAAAAAATATATTCAGTAAATATTTAAAATGCTCCCACTTCCGCCATATCTGGAATATCAGCAGCTTTATACAAGCCTGCATCTAATTTTTTCTTCGTCTCCTCAAATGCCTTTAAGGTAATATCAACTTCCTCAAAACTGTGGGATGCAGTTGGTATCAATCTGTAAATAATATCTCCTTTTGGTATTACAGGATATACAACTATCGAACAAAAAATACCATAGTTCTCTCTCAAATCCATAACCATTTGTGTCGCTTCCGGAACATCACCTTTCATGTAAATTGGTGTAACGGGGCTATTTGTGTGGCCAATATCAAAACCTTTTTCTTTTAATCCTTTCTGCAATCTCTCTACATTGCTCCACAATTTTTCACGCAGTTCAGGCATTGTCAACAACATTTCCATTCGCTTCAGCATTCCCTCTACAATCAACAGCGGCAGGCTCTTCGCAAATATTTGAGATCTTGTATTGTAACGCAAATATTTAAGTACTGCTTTCGGTCCGCTAATAAAAGCACCGATGCTTCCCATACTTTTTACAAAAGTGCTGAAGTATAAATCAATATCCGCTTGCACACCTTGCGCTTCATCTGCACCTGCACCCGTTGGCCCCATGTAGCCAAATCCATGTGCATCATCAATCAGTATTCTGAAACCATATTGTTTTTTCAAAGCAACTATTTCTTTCAGAATTCCTTGTTCACCATCCATACCAAAAACTCCTTCGGTGATAACCAAAACACCACCACCATTTTTTTCCGCAAGGGCATTTGCTCTTACCAATTGCTTTTCGCAATCTTCAATATCGTTGTGCTTAAATGCAAACCTGTTGCCCATGTGCAATCGCACACCATCCACAATGCATGCATGTGCTTCCGCATCATACACAATCACATCACGACGATTCACCAATGCATCTATGCAACTCATTATCCCCTGATACCCAAAATTCAAAAGCATCGTATCTTCTCTACTCACAAACTTGCTTATCACTTTTTCAAGCTCTTCGTGCTTTGATGTATTTCCACTCATCATCCTTGCACCCATTGGGTTGCCCATCCCATAAGTTGCAGCAGCGTCGGTATCCACTTTGCGCACGTCGGGATGATTCACCAGACCTAAATAATTATTCAAACTCCATACGATAACCTCTTTGCCTCTAAATTGCATTCTTGGCCCAAGTTCTCCTTCTAGTTTTGGGAAAGCAAAATACCCATGCGCTCTATCCATATGCTGCCCGATTGGTCCACCATCCTTAATCAGTTTGTCAAAAACATCCTTCATATACTGCTCAGTTTTATGTGTGGCAAAGTTAAATAATAAATGATAAAATTTTTTTCATTATTAGAAAATCATATACATCGAACATTTCTCGTTTCCCAAAAATTATTTGGTGCTGTAGGAATTTATTAAAAATGAAGCTTTAGTTCCGGCTAGCCGTCCTATCTTTTTGTACCGCGAGGCGGAACGCAAAAAGTCCGCCTGAATGGCGAAGTCGGGCAGGGTTACTCATTTCTATCCGGCAGCCCTTATTGATTTGTTTTTTAATGTAGCTAAGCAATATGCCCGCATCTGTAGCCGTGTCAATTTTATTTTATATTTTCATTTCCCTAATCCTTAAAGAAATCCATATTTAATACCTTTGTCAAAATTTCTCTTTCATGCGAAGAATCCCTTTCTTATTTTTTGTCACAATATTCATTTCTTCTTCACAAGCACAAAGCAAAAATAAATCCTTAATTCAGGCCGAAATAGCACGACCAAAATTGGTTGTAGGTATCGTGATAGACCAAATGCGTTGGGATTTTTTATATCGCTATTACAACCGTTACAGCAGCGATGGTTTTAAAAAATTAATTAATCAAGGTTACAGCTTCGAAAATACTCTTATACCAGTGGTACCAACGTATACGGCTGTAGGACACAGTGGAATTTACACCGGTGCAATTCCTGCTACGAGCGGTATTGTAGGCAATAATTGGTATGAAAAAATTACTAAAAAAAATATGTACTGTACAGATGATAGCACTGTACAAGGCGTAGGCAACAATGATAATGCAGGCAAAATGAGTCCAAAAAATTTATGGGCTACAACTATTACTGATGAACTTAGGCTTAGCAATAATTTTGAAAGTAAAGTAATAGGAATTGCACTAAAAGACCGGGGTGCTATTTTACCCGCAGGGCATAGTGCAAATGCGGCTTATTGGTATGATGAAAAAAACGGCAAATGGATAACAAGCAATTATTACATGCCGCAATTACCGGAGTGGGTAAATGCTTACAACCAAAAAGACTATGCAGGCACTTACATGAAACAGGATTGGAATACGCTTTATCCTATAAATACCTATACTCAAAGCACTGCAGATGATCAGATATATGAACTGGCATTATCAGGGTTGCAATCGCCTACATTCCCCCACAAGCTTTCTTCTATAACTTCTTCGTTAAAATACAGCACTTTCAAATATACGCCTGCTGCTTCAACCTTTACTTTTGACTTTGCAAAAAATGCTATCGCTAATGAAAAGTTAGGTGCAGGTAAAGCAACAGATTTTCTTACCGTCAGCATTTCCTCCACAGATTATATGGGGCACAGTTTTGGGCCAAATTCAGTAGAAGCAGAAGATACTTATTTGCGGCTAGACAAAGACATTGCAGATTTTATAAATTACCTCGATAGTAAAATGGGTAAAAATAATTACCTCGTATTTTTAAGTGCAGACCATGGCGCAGCCCACGTTCCCGGCTTTTTAAAAACCCATCATATAGATGCAGGGGTGTTTAATGAGTTAAGTATTTTGCAACAACTGAACAAATTGACAGAAGATAATTTCAACACGAAAAATGCTGTTTTATCTGT
>JANXTN010000195.1 GCA_025352435.1 Ferruginibacter sp.
ATAATTGCCCCAATGCAAAAAGAGAAGGCAAAGATTTATATAACGCTGCTTATTTTTTAGCTGATAAAGAAATAAAACAGATCATTCACAAAACATGTTTGCCCACCTATGATGTGTTTGATGAAGACCGATATTTTGAGCCAGCTACGGAATGGAATGTGGTAGTATACAAGGGAAGAAAATTTGCCGTTACGGTTTGTGAAGACATTTGGAACTTGGGCGACAATCCGCTTTATACCAATTGCCCCATGGATAACCTTATCCAACAAGGCCCTGATATGATGCTCAATATGTCTGCATCGCCATTTGATTACACACATGATGAAGACCGACATGCAGTGATTAAAGCGAATGTTCTAAAATACAAGATTCCACTTTTTTATGTAAATGCGGTAGGTAGCCAGACCGAAATCGTGTTTGATGGTAACTCACTTGCGTTTGATAAAAATGCAAATCTTTGTGGCAGACTTGCCTATTGCAAAGAAGATATGCAATCATTTTTTTTGCATGATGACGGAACAATTCAGGGAGAAATTTTACAAGAGGCATCGCATGTACCAGATAGAGAATTAAAACCTGATGTACTCTCAGAGACATTGAATATTCCTTTAATTTATGATGCGCTCATCTCTGGAATAAGAGATTATTTTTCCAAAATGGGTTTTACAAAAGCAATATTAGGAAGCAGTGGTGGTATAGATAGCGCAGTAGTGCTTGCATTAGCATGTGATGCATTGGGACCGGAGAATGTGAAAGCACTTTTAATGCCATCTCAATATTCAACAGGGCATTCTGTTGCGGATGCTGAGCAGTTGAGCAAGAATTTAAAGAATGATTACAATATTATTCCTATTAAAAATATTTACGAAAGTTTCTTAACTGAATTACAACCACTGTTTGGTGATTTACCTTTTAGCATTGCTGAAGAAAATATCCAAAGCCGAACCCGAGGAAATCTGTTGATGGCAGTTGCCAATAAATTTGGATACATACTATTAAACACATCCAACAAGAGCGAGTTGGCTACAGGTTACGGTACACTTTATGGTGATATGGCTGGTGGAATTGGTGTGTTGGGCGATTGTTACAAATTGCAGATTTATGAACTGGCAAAATATATTAACAGGTACGAAGAAATTATTCCGCATAATATTATTACAAAACCACCAAGCGCAGAGTTAAGACCCGGGCAAAAAGACAGCGACAGCTTGCCTGATTATTCAATGCTTGATAAATTATTATACCAATATATAGAGCTGCAAAAAGATCCTCAGGAAATAAAAAGTCAAGGGTTTCAACCTGAACTTGTAGATCGAGTTTTAAAAATGGTAAACGTAAATGAGTATAAGAGAAATCAGTTTTGCCCCATCATCAGAATATCTCCAAAAGCATTTGGTATTGGAAGAAGAATGCCTATTGTAGGCAAGTATTTAAGTTAGGTATCGGACAAATTTGCAATCAGATTGCAAATTTGTCCGATATTTCTTTAACATAGTTTTTTCTGATATTTCATTTTAGGCATAATTATTACAATGATGGTTCTTTAAATTGCACGGAAGTAAAAAATAATAGATACATATGTTACAAACCGCAGAAGACATTCGACTTTTAAATGAAAAAATTAATCATGCATCAGGATTTGTATCACGAATAAATGACGAATTAAGTAAGGTAATTGTAGGTCAACAAACTATGATAGAGCGCTTGTTGATTGGAATGTTGAGTAATGGACATGTATTGCTAGAAGGTGTACCGGGACTTGCAAAAACACTTGCAATAAAGTCGTTAGCACAAACTATTCATGCGCAGTACAGCCGTATCCAATTTACGCCTGATCTGTTGCCTGCCGATGTGATTGGTACCATGATTTACAACCAAAGTAAGAATGAGTTTTACGTTCGTAAAGGACCAATATTTGCAAATTTTATTTTAGCAGATGAGATAAATCGTGCACCTGCCAAAGTACAAAGTGCGTTATTGGAAGCCATGCAGGAAAGGCAGGTAACCATTGGTGATACCAGTTATAAATTACAAGAACCGTTTTTAGTTTTAGCAACACAAAATCCAATTGAACAGGAAGGAACATATCCGTTACCTGAAGCACAAGTTGATCGTTTTATGCTTAAAGTGGTTGTTGGATATCCAACAAAAACAGATGAGCAGATGATCATCAGGCAAAATACACAAGGGCTGACAGCACCGACTATTAATCCGGTTGCTTCTGCTGCTGAGGTTCTTACAGCAAAAGAATTAGTTCGTTCTATTTATGTAGATGAAAAAATAGAAAATTATATTCTGGATATTGTATTTGCAACCCGCTTTCCGGAGAAATATAACCTGGCAAAATTAAAGCCGATGATTGGTTTTGGTGGCTCACCACGTGCAAGCATAAACCTTGCACTTGCATCTAAAGCATATGCCTTTTTAAATAAGAGAGGTTATGTTGTGCCCGAAGATGTACGTAATGTTTGCAAAGATATTTTAAGACATAGAATAGGCCTTACTTACGAAGCCGAAGCTGAAAACGTAAACGTAGAAAATATTATTGATGAAATTTTAAGAACGGTAAAAGTGCCGTAAGAGGTTGAGAGTTTAAAAGTTGATGGGTAAAGGTTGAAGGCTGATTGTTGAAGGTTGATGGACTAGTAAAGAGAAGGTTGCTAAACTTAAATGAAGATTAATTTCTAATTCTTACGAATGATTTTTTTTAAAAAAGGAAAAGTAGAAGATGTTACCACGCCGATAAAGGATGTGAGTACAGATTCTGCAGCGCTATTAAAAAAAGTAAGAGAGCTGGAAATAAAAAGCAAAAAAATAACTACACATCTTTTTACAGGAGAATATCATTCGGCATTTAAAGGAAAGGGGATGAGCTTTAGAGAAGTAAGAGAGTACAGCGCAGGAGATGATGTAAGATTTATAGATTGGAATGTTAGTGCTCGTTTTAATACCCCGTTTTCAAAATTATTTGAGGAAGAAAGAGAGCTTACTTTGATGTTGATGGTAGATACAAGTACGAGTAATTTGTTTGGAACGATAGGAAAAAGAAAGAAAGATCTTATCACAGAGATGGCGGCGGTATTGGCTTTTAGTGCGGTGAGCAATAATGATAAAGTTGGTGTAATTTTCTTTAGCGATAAAATAGAAAAATATATTCCGCCTAAAAAAGGAAGACCACATGCGTTGTATATAGTGAGAGAGTTGTTAGGCCTAAAACCAACTTCCGTTGGAACTGATATTGATGAAGCAATCAAATATTTTAATAACACAACAAGGCAAAAAAGTATAGGTTTTATCATCAGTGATTTTCTTGCTACAGGGTATGAAAACGATTTAAAAGTAATTGGGAAAAAGCATGATGTGATAGGTATAAAAGTGTATGATAAAATGGACATGCAATTGCCCGAAGCTGGTTTGTTACAATTAAAAGATGCGGAAACGCAAAGCGTGAAGTGGATAGATAGTGATGACCCGGTTGTAAGACATAATTATTCTCAGCATTTTTTTACACAGACGGATATTTGTTCTAAATATTTTAAACAAGCCGGCGCAGATTTACTGCATGTAAAAACGGATGACGATTATGTAAAAATTTTACAAAAATTCTTTTTGAAAAGAAAGTAAATATTTAGAATGAGAAAATTTTACAAGCATATAGTTAAGTTGTTATCAACAGCTGCCATATTAATAGTTTGCTTTTCTTCATCTGCACAGGGTATTAGGAGTTCCGTTGATAAGAACACCATTTTAATTGGAGAAAGAATTACCTACACTCTTACTGTTGACCTTCCTTCGCCGGAATATACAGTGAGCATAAACATACCGGATTCTATCCCTCATTTTGAAATCTTAGAAAAGAATGGCGGTAATGGTAAAGATCAAAAAGGGAACATAGTCTGGCAACAGAAAATTGTATTCACTAGTTTCGATTCGGGCTCTTACACTTTCCCGGGATTGCTTTACAGAATAAATCATTTGAACACAGCTTCGCAAACCTTGACTACTAACCAACTTAAAATTGAAGTTGGTTATATGCCATTAGATAAGGGTGGAAATCCAAGAGATATAAAATCGATATTAAATGTGGAGTTTGTCGATTGGTTTTGGGTATACATTGCTGCAGGAATTTTACTCTTATTGCTTGTGCTATTTTTCGTGTGGCGCTATTTTAGAAAAAATAAAAAAGTGGTCGTACCTGTAAATGCAAAAGGTGCTTATGAAGAAGCATTGCTTGCTTTGGAGGAATTGAAAAAAGCCAATGAGCAGCGCAGTTTGGGCGTAAAAGAATACCATACAAGATTAGCAGATGTATTGAGAACTTATTATGGTAGAACTGTGAATCAAAATTTTTCGAACAAAACAACACAGGAGATTTTGATAAAATTAAAATCGCATGAGTTAAAAGCAGAAACTGCATCACATGCAACAGAAGCTTTGGCTACAGGAGATGCAGTAAAATTTGCAAAATACCATTCCTCGTACACAGAAAACGAAGCCGCGTTAAATTATTTAAAAACCGCTATTGAAGAAATAGAAGTTTCACGTACAAAAAAAGTTTAAAATTTGCTTTTCGATTACTTTTCAAATATTGAATTTTCACAGCCGTATTTTTTTGCGTTGTTATTACTTATTCCATTATTAATTGTGTGGTATATAACTACAAACAACCGCAGAAGCGCTTCACTTCAGGTTTCCACTACTGCCGCAAAGGACCTGGGTAGCTGGAAAGTTTCTTTCAGGCATGTTTTATTTATATTAAGAATATTAGCATTGGTATTTTTAATAACTGCCTTGGCAAATCCACAAACCAGAAATGATGAAAAGAACACGGAAGGTGAGGGGATTGATATTATGTTGTGTATGGATGTAAGTGGGAGCATGAGTGCACAGGATTTTACACCAAACCGATTGGAAGCCGCAAAAAATGTGGCAATAGATTTTATTAACCGCAGACCAACAGACAGAATTGGTGTAGTAATTTTTTCCGGAGAAAGTTTTACGCAATGCCCATTAACTACAGACAAAAATGTATTAATTGCTGCAGTGCAAAATGTTCACTTTGGTTTGTTAGAAGATGGTACTGCAATCGGTTCAGGTTTAAGTACCAGTGTGGACAGACTGCGTAATTCAAAAACAAAATCCAGGATAGTGATTTTGCTGACCGACGGCGAAAATAACGGAGGCCTTATTGATCCCAAAACAGCAAAAGAAATTGCCAAGGCATTTGGAATTAAGGTATATACCATTGGTGTAGGTACAGATGGGTTTGCGCCGCAACCTGAACAAACCGCATTAGGTGTTCAAATTCGTTCAGTAAAGGTGTCTATAGATGAAAAATTATTGAAGCAAATAGCAGATGAAACGGGAGGTAAATATTTTCGTGCAAAAAATACTGATGGACTTTCAGGTATTTATTCAACTATTGATGAACTTGAAAAAAGTAAGGTAGAAATAACAACAACTACAAGATTTACAGATAAATTTTTACCTTTTGCAATTGCAGCAGCTTTCTTTTTACTCTTGGAAATATTGCTGCGATACCTTGTTTTCCGTAAGTTTCCGTAATTCTCTTTTGCTTTACAAGTTTCAGAGCATCTGCAAAAAAACTCGGATGCCCGTCATTTATTAACTTGCGCTAATGCAGGCTACAGTTTACAGATCTACAGGAAGTTGGTATATCGTTAAAAACAGCAAAGGAGAATTTCTTAACGCTCGTTTAAAAGGGAAATTAAAGATAGACGGCATTACTTC
>JANXTN010000187.1 GCA_025352435.1 Ferruginibacter sp.
TGTAAACCTCCACGCACATCCGCATCTGTATAAAACCAAGCATTTCTATCAAACTCTCTTCTAGTAAACCACATCATTAAATACTCAGGATAAAGAACATTGGTATCAATAATTTCAAACACATCGTATGCAGGAGAAACCATAAAATCTTCATCAGTTGTTGACATCGAAACCGGTAATCTAAAATCCCTGCCAACATGCATTCTATTACAGGCAAACTGATATTTTTTTACAATTTTATATACTGACATATCAGTACCAATAACATTGGCAACAGATGGCATAAAGAATTTGTCAATATTTATCCCTAAAAGTTTTTTAGCCTCTAATTTTTTGTTTCGAGTTTTTACTTCTTTAATAAAATCTCCCAACCTTTTATAATTCGATCTCATAAATTACTTATCAAATTTTTAATGATGGCTTCGTCCTCAATTTTTGAAAATGCAAAACATTTTTTCCCAAGGTCTTTTATAGATGCTCCAATATGGTATAAAAGAGTATTATCTATTATTAAAAAACGATCGTGAAAAGCTTTGCTGTACTTTATAGTGATACTTGGGTATTGAGCATTAAAACTATTTATATCAGCAGCTTTTAGTGTTGTGTTTTGTTGCGTAATGATGGTAACAGTTACTCCTTTATTTTTCTTTGTAAGCATATCCAATACGGTATTGTCTACATAATTATCTATAATAACAATGCTTTTTTTCGCCTGCTTAATAAGCTTAACAATAAAACTGTAAGCATCGTATACTTGCCCATTATAAAAAATATCTTGTTTGGGTACGGTATTACTTTCCAGTGCTTTAAAGATGCGGTTAAAATGCGCATCGTTTAAGATTAATTTGTTTTCAACCGCCTGCACACGTTGCAATAATACCGTGTTGTGTTGCAACAGTTTTCTCATTTCTACAAAAGCATTAATTATTTCAATACTTACTTTTACGGCAATGGTGCTTCTTAAAACCGCCGAAAGCATTGCAACACCCTGCTCAGTAAATACGTAAGGGTTATTGGAAGAATGTTTTAGGTTTTTAAACCGGTCACAATTTGTGACCAGTTCATCTTTCTCTGCATCTGTAAGTAAAAATCTAAACACGGTTGGAAACCTATCAATATTACGTTTTACGGCCTGGTTTAATACTTTAGTTTCTACCTGGTATAATTCAGCCAAATCTCTATCTACCATTACCTGCACACCCCTCATAGTAAAAATGCGGTTTTCTATTTCTGATGTACTGTATAAACTTATTCCGTTTGCCATGTAACCCAATATTTTGTAACGTTATTATCTTCCGTAAATCTTTTTATAGTTCGATCTCATACGCCAATTCTGTAAACACTGTCTGAACACGATTACAGGATTTTTTAATTTTCAGGATTACTATTTCTTTGTTTACATTCATACTTTTTATTTAATCTTTTCTCTCTTGTTATTTTTTGGTTGAATTTGGAATGACCAAATTCTTATTGTAAACTCTTTTAAATTCTAAACTTTTTCCGCCAAAATTGATTAATAAGCCATCTGCAATGTTATAAGCTTCGCAATAGTTAATGGCTTGTGCTTTATGTACATCTTCTATTTTTTCTAATGCTTTAAGTTCAACCATTACTTTTCCTTCTACAAAAAAATCAACCCGTCTTGTTCCAATTTCTTCCTCTCTATAAAAAATTTGCATTTCTTTTTCACGGTCAAATTCTAATCCTGCAAAACGCATTTCAATTGCAAGTGCCCGTTGGTAAATTACTTCCTGAAATCCATTACCCAATACACGATGCACCTGCATAGCACATCCTATTATTTTATGTGTTAATACATTTATATCCTCTTCTTTAATCTTGTCCATCTTTAAATCATTTTAATTCTGTTCAGACAATAATCTCATACCCCAATTCTTTAAACACCGTGAGCAAATCGTTTTTAGAAGCTGCTTCTGCTTTCAGCAAATCAGCAAATTCCGTTTGCAGGCTTTTCATTTTTTCATCAAAATCTATTTGCTCATCTCGGTTCACAAACTCAATGTATTTGCTGGGTACAAGAGAGTAATCTTTTTTTGCTATTTCATCATACTTGGCAGTGCAATAAAACTCGGGCACATTTTCTATTTCATTTGTTTGCCAGCTATGGTAAGTAGATGCAACTTTTTTAATATCCTCGTTGCTAAACTGGGTAAACTTCTTTTCAAACGGTTCACCCATCTGTCTTAAATCCATAAAGAATATTTCTCTTTCACGGTTTCTGTAAAGGCGTTTTTCGTCACCCACATTTTTTGTTTGTGCCTTTTTATTTTTATTCAATATCCAAAGTGTTACGCTTATATCAGTTGTATAAAATAAGTTTCGGGGTAATACCAAAATAGCCTCTACCAAATTATTTTCAATAAGTGTTTTGCGTATTTTGTACTCTTCGCCACCGCCGCTCAATGCACCATTAGCAAGTATAAAACCCGCTACACCATTGTCGCTAAGTTTGCTCACCATGTTTAAAATCCATGCATAGTTTGCATTGCTTTTTGGTGGCACATCGTAGCCTCGCCAGCGTGGGTCTGTTTTTAATTCATTCTCAGCCCGCCAGTCTTTCTGGTTAAAGGGTGGGTTGGCCATTATATAATCGGCCTTCAAATCTTTGTGTTGGTCATCGCCAAAAGTATCGGCAGCTTTGTCGCCAAGGTTGCCGCTTATGCCACGTATGGCAAGGTTCATTTTGGCAAGCTTGTACGTAGTGTTGGTGTACTCCTGCCCGTAAATAGATATTTCTTTT
>JANXTN010000201.1 GCA_025352435.1 Ferruginibacter sp.
TACTACCGAACTTAATCAGGCCAAAGTTGTAAATGTAGCAACAGGTTTGGCGGGTAAGGTTTCCGGATTACAAATTAACCTGGTAAATAATGGAGTCAAACCTAGTGTGCGTGTGACCTTAAGAGGTAATCGTTCAATACTTGGTAATAATCAGGCATTGCTGGTTGTGGATGATATTCAATTGCCAATTTCATATTTTGAAAAAATAAATGGTAATGATGTTGAAAACATTACTGTTTTGAAGGGTGCTTCTGCATCTGCCTTATATGGTTCAAATGCCTCAAATGGCGTAATTATAATAACGACTAAAAAAGGTAGTCGAGGTAAACCACAAATTAAAATAAGCAGTACGGTTAGTTTTGAGAAACTCGCTTATGCTTCAAAATTCCAAAATGAATTTGGTCAATCAAGTGGTGAGGGGGTAATCAGCTCACCTGGTGGTGGTTCTGACCCAGCCTGCGCAGGTTGTATTTATATTCCCGGTAACCCATATGTGCAATATGTGCCGTACGAAAACCAAAATTACGGACCACGCTTTAATGGTCAGCGAGTTCCTTTGGGAGCTCCTATTAGAATATATAAGCCTGATGGAACATTTATAATAGCGCAAGATTCTGCCACATATTCTGCTGCAAAAAATGCCCGTGAACATTTCTTCAATACTGGTGTAACTACTCAGAATGACGTGTCTTATGGAGCAGGTGATGATAAGAGTAGGTTTTATCTCTCTTTTCAAGACGTAAATACAAAAGGAACAGTTCCGAATGATGTGAGCAGGAGAAATTCAATTCATCTTAATGGTTCAAGAGAATCAGGCATTTTTAGAGCAGATGTGAACATTGGGTATACTTTAACTCACACTAATACTACGCCCGGACAGAATGTTCCATTTGACTGGCAAGTAGGAGGCGCTCAGGGAGGTTATGGTGGGTCTGGTGGTTCTTATTTCCAAAACAGACCTGTCTATTATACCGTAATCAATAGCCCTGCTGATGTTGATTTAAGACGTTTCAGAAACTGGAAAACAGATCCGTTTTCTAATCCTGATGGTTATTTTAACGCGTATTATGGAAATCCATGGTGGGCAATTGACCAAACTAGGCTTGATGAAAAAAGTAATGACATCCTCGCCAGCTTAGCATTTACAATAACACCTAGTAGCTGGCTAAATTTTAAGTATAAGGCGGGTATAGCACGGACAGATTATGTAAACAAGTACACTCGTGCAGGTTATAATTTTGCGCCATGGGCTATAGCAGATACTTTAGGAGCCGGTAATATTCCGAGCAGCGTGAAAATCTTAGCACCTCAAGTTGGTGATGGCAGAAGTTATAACCAGAGATTGACTAGTGACTTCTATGCAACTATAAAAAAAGAATTCGCTAAAAATTTTGATCTAAACCTGATTTTGGGTACTTCTTTGATAGTTAATAGGTATCAATTATCTTCTGCAAATGCTACAGCGCTTGTGGTGCCAAACTTTTATAATATTTCTAATAGAGTGGGCGAACCGGTAATTGTTGATAGATTTGAAGAAAGAAGAAATCTTGGAGTTTTCGGAGATCTAACTTTAGGTTATAAAAAATTCCTTTTTTTGCATTCTTCTTTACGTAATGATCAGACCTCTTTGCTTTCTCCTGCAAATCGGTCATTCCTTTATCCTGCGGCTGACTTAGCTTTTATCTTTACGGAGGCCTTTGAAGGGTTAAAGAGAAATGATGTTTTTAGTTTTGGTAAGATAAGGGGTGCTTACAGTAGAACAGCCCAAGTGAGTATAGGTGCTTACTCATTGCAAAATACTTTTAATGCAGCACAATTTGGAAGTACTCCTGGTTTCACTGTAAATAATGCATATGCTAATCCAGACATTAAACCTGAAGTAAGTAGAGATCGTGAGGTTGGTTTAGAGCTAGGTTTTCTAAAAAACAGAATCTATTTTACAGGTGCTTATTATAGTACCTTGACGACAAATCAAACAATTCCAATTGCGATTACTCCGGCAACAGGTTTTACTAGTGCTTTTGTAAATTCAGGATCTATGAGTAACAAAGGTTACGAGTTAGATCTTAAAGTAACTGCAATTTCTCCACGCAATGAAGATGGGCTGAAAGTTGACTTTGGCGCTAATTATTCTCATAATGACAATAAGGTAGTATCGTTGGGTTACGGGCTTGATGAAGTATCGCTTGGAGGAAATTCTTATGCTTCGGTAGGGAGACCTTATCCTTCATTGAAAGTAGATGACTGGAAAAGAGACAATCAAGGTAGAATAATAGTAGATAAAAATACAGGTTACCCTAGCTTAGATCCCACTCAGAAATTTGTAGGTACTGCTAACCCGCCAGACAAGGTTGGTTTGACTACTAACATAAAATATAAGGGATTGACACTTGGAGTAGTTGCGGACGGTAGATTTGGAGCTGTGATTTATAATGCTCTGGGCAATGATCTCGATTTTACAGGGGTGTCAGCATATAGTGCAAGTTCCGGTCGTCAGCCATTTGTTATTCCAAATAGTGTGATTGATGCGGGCGGTGGAAAGTTTGAACCAAATACGAGTTACATTACTAGAGACGGTAATTTAGGGTTTTGGTCAAGTGTTTGGAACCAAGGAGAAATTAACTATGTTAATAGTGCCGATTTTTGGAAAATAAGGGAAGTTTCTTTGGGCTATGACTTTCCAAAAAGTCTTATGAATAAAACTATAAAAGCTGCAAGTTTCCAAATCTCTGCACGTAATATTTATACAAGAAGGGCAAGACAAAATGTTTGGTCAGATCCGGAATTTGCAAATACAACTGGGAATGGTACAGGTACAACAGACATTAATCAGACTCCTCCAACCCGTTTTATTGCAGTTAGTTTAAACTTAACGTTTTAACTGAACTAATAAATTTAATTTTATTAAAAAATAATTCTGACATGAAAAAATTCACAATACTTTCCTTTTTTGCAATCAGTATGTTTGCATTAGACGGGTGTAAAAAGGATTACTTTGATTTAAGTAATAATCCTAATGCTTCTTCAACTGCCACACCTGCTTTGGTACTTACAAATGCTATGGCCACAACAGGTACTTTTCCAATACTTAATTTTTCATTTGCCTCAGGTTGGGTAGGTTATTGGTCGCCGAGCGGCAGCTATGCTGTAAGTGCATCAGATGTTGCGAGTTACCAACAAACAACCGGTTTTGGTGATGGGTTATGGAGAGCTGTATATGATAATCTTGAAGACTATGCTTTCGTAGAAAGAGCAGCGACAAATACAGGTGATAATTTTTATGTTGCCTGTGCGAAGGTTATGAAAGCCTATGATTACCAGATCTTAGTAGATGTATTTAACAATGTTCCTTACACAGAGGCACTACAAGGTACCACCAACTTATTGCCTAAATATGATAATGGTCAATTTATATATGAAGACTTAGCAAAGCAGTTAGATGCTGCTGTAGTGTTATTTAAACGTTCAGATGCTATAGGAGCACCGGCTAGTGATATTATGTTTGCAGGTGATAATACAAAATGGATACAATTCGCTAATACATTAAAATTGCGTTTATTAATTCATCAAACACAAATATCCGGTCGTTCTACCTACATACAAACGGAGATAAATAAGATAGTTGCTAATGGTGGTGGTTTTTTAACTACTGATGCCGGGGTTAATCCGGGATATTCCGCCTCCACGGGAAAACAAAACCCTTTCTGGAGTTTAAATTACAATACAGCCGGAACATATGTGGGCGATTATTGGAAAGCTAATAAGTATGCCATAGACTTCGGGAACTCTACCAATGATCCACGTACCGAAAGAATCTACTCAAGAGTAGGGGGAAATTTAGTGGGTGGAAAACTTGGATCTACTAACAATCCTGTTGGAAGTGCCATTTCCGGCTTTGGTCCGGGAGTATTAAAATCTGTAGCTCAACCTTCAATATTAATTAGTGCTGCTGAAAGTTATTTCTTACAAGCTGAAGCGACATTCAGAACATTTCTTGCAGGTGATGTACAAACCTTATTTAACTCGGGGGTGCAAGCATCTTTTGATTACTTAGGTGCTGCAGGAGCTTTAGTTTATTATAGTCAGGCTAATAAAAATACAAATTATGCAGCTGCTACTAACCCTGCAGAACAATTAGCCGTGATAATCAGGCAGAAATGGGTGGCGAATAACACAGTGATGCCGTTAGAAGCTTATAATGATTACAGAAGATTGGGTTTGCCAAGTGATATTCCGCTTTCTGTGTCAACATTTGTGGACGTGAGAACGATACCTACTAGGTATCTTTACCCTACAGTAGAGTATAGCACAAATGCAGCCAATGTTGCAGCTCAGGGAACTATTAATCA
>JANXTN010000188.1 GCA_025352435.1 Ferruginibacter sp.
ATGTTCCCGAAATTCCTTCCACACAAAATATTATTAATAAACAAACATTATCCTATTGCAAAAAGGGAGCAATTATTTTAAACTATGCCAGAGGTACAGTAATAGATTTACCTGCACTTAGAAAAGCGATTTTGATTGGGCATATCGGCGGAGCTGCAATAGATGTTTTTCCTCATGAACCTGAAAGAAACGGCGACCTGTTTGATTGTGTTTTACAGGATTTATCTAATGTAATTCTCACCCCGCATATTGGAGGCAGTACATTAGAAGCGCAAAACAATATAGGGATTGATGTAAGTTCAAAGCTGTTTAATTATTTGGAAAAGGGTATCAGTACAGGATCTCACAGCATTCCAGCGCTTGCATTACCACCGCAGGAAGGCGCACACAGAATACTGCATATACACAACAATGTGCCGGGTGTGTTAAGCAGCATCAATACATTGCTTAGTAAAAATAAAATTAATATTCTGGGTCAATATTTGAAGACAAACGAAAGTATTGGTTATGTGGTATTGGACCTTGACAAATCCCTGAGCAAAAATGCGCTCGAATTATTGAAAGGCGTAAAAGGAACTAGAAAGGTGAGAATGCTGTATTAATTCTGAATTTTCAATATTTATTGAAAGTTTGATATCTTTGTAATATAAATTTTCAATATGAAACTCATAATAATAGGAGGTGGTTTTGGTGGGCTTAGATTAGCCAGACAACTAAATAACAAAGCAGGCTTTGAAATAACTTTACTCGATAGGTTTAACTATCACCAGTTTCAACCGCTTTTTTATCAGGTAGCAACAGCAGGTTTAGACCCCAGTAATATTTCTTTCCCTCTTCGTAAAGTATTTCATAACAGCAATAATGTGCGTTTTTACATGGCTTGTGTAAAAGAAATTGTGCACCAACAAAATAAAGTTATTGCTGATATTGGCGAGTTTGAATACGACCAATTGATCATTGCTACAGGTGCAGATACAAACTTTTTTGGCAATGAAGTAATGGCCGCAAATGCCATGCCCATGAAAAGCACTGTGGAAGCAATAGAACTGCGCCACCGTATGCTTACAAATTTTGAAGATGCGGCTGCAACAAAAGATACTGTTGAGTTGCAACGTCTAATGAATATTGTTGTTGTTGGCGGGGGACCAACAGGAGTGGAGCTAAGTGGTGCCATTGCGGATATGCGCAGATTTGTTTTGCCAAAAGATTATCCAGAACTTGACTTTAGTAAAATGAAAATTATTTTGCTCGAAGGATCCGGCAAAACGCTTGGGGCTATGAGTGAAAAAAGCAGTGAACAATCACGACAATATTTAGAAAACTTAGGAGTAATAGTGCAAACAAATGCATTGATTACGACTTATGATGGAAAGACTGCAACATTAAAAGACGGTAGCACCATTGAGACAGCGTTAGTGATTTGGGCTGCAGGTATAAAAGGAAATGTTTTGCCAGGCATAGAACCAACAATTATAGCAAAAGGAAACAGAATAAAAGTAAACCGCCACTGTCTTGTAAACGGATTTGAAAATGTTTATGCCATTGGAGATGTCGCCTACATGGATAGTGATCCGGCTTACCCTAACGGTCACCCTCAAGTTGCGCCGGTGGCTATTCAGCATGCAGATATATTAGTGAATAATTTAAAGCTTATTCAGATGAAAAGCAACAACGATCGTATGGAAGAATTTGTTTACAACGACAAAGGTGCAATGGCAACTGTGGGAAGGAAACTCGCAGTTGTAGATGTGCCAAAACCTAAATTACATTTCGGTGGTTTTCTAGCATGGCTTGTTTGGATGTTTTTGCATTTGATGCTGATATTGGGCGTAAAAAACAGACTCTCCGTTTTCTTTAATTGGTTCTATAATTATTTTACAAAAGACCAAAACCTAAGATTAATTTTTAAAGTAAATTATAAAGAAAGGCAGAAGTAAAGCCTAAATTTCTGCGAAAACTTCGTTACTTCTTTTTTCCGCGGTGACAACCAAACACTAATATTTAAAATGAATAAAAAATTTCTTACTGCTGAATGGAACAATTTAATAATGGCAAATTATGTAATTGATCCTGCTATTTTAATGCCTTATCTACCAAAAAAAACTGAGCTTGATTTTTACCATGGCGAATGTTATGTAAGCCTTATTGGGTTTATGTTTGAGCAAACGAAAATGCTTGGATTAAAAATTCCATTTCATATTAATTTTGAAGAAGTAAATTTGCGTTTTTATGTGCGTGTAAAAGACGGCAATACTTGGAAAAGAGGGGCTGTTTTTATAAAAGAAATTGTACCAAAATTTGCCATAACCATGGTGGCAAATACTTTATACAGAGAGAAGTATAGTACTCTACCAATGAAGCATTTTTACAATGAAATTAATAATGAAATAGACTTAGGCTACCATTGGAAACACAAAGGCACTTGGAATAAGCTAGAGGCTGTTACCGAGCTTTCCAACAGCCCAATGATTATAGGAAGCAAAGAAGAATTTATTGCAGAACATTATTGGGGCTATTCAAAATACAATGAAAAGACAACATTCGAATATGGCGTACAACACCCAAGTTGGCTGGTGCACAAAGTAAAATCATATAACATAGAATGTAATTTTGAAAAGTTGTACGGTAGGGAATTTGCATTTTTAGATAATGCAAAACCCGATACTGTTTTTATGGCAAAAGGTTCGCCGATTGCCATTCTGCACAAAAATAATTTGTAAATCCGTTCTCTTCAATCATTTATTTTGCACATCAAACAAGGAGAATATTTTAAAATAATTCGAAGATTTTACCGAGAAATAGCAGTCCGAGAATGATAGAATTTTTTTCTCTCCGGCTTTTAAATCAAAATAATTATCCGAGATATTTTCACTTTCATTTCCATCGTTTATGTAAACGTATTTTGCATCTACATCACTTTTAATACTAAACATATTATCACCCTCGGGCAAAATAGTAAAAGTTGGCTTTTTTAGATGTAAATCTTTCGGATATATACTATCCACAATGTGTGTAACATCATCTCTGTAACCTTCTCTAACTGCATACCAAGCTGCTTTTGGAGCCCTGCTGAAGTTCGTGATGCTCCAACTCGTAGCCGGCCAACAATCATCTAACTGCCAAAGTAAAGTTCCCATATTGTAAGGCATTTTATTCCTCTGCACAGCTATACAATTTTTTAAAACATAATACTGTAAGCACTGCGTTAAGTAGCTGTATTCCGTGAAAGATAATTTCGAAAGGTTTGATGAATCTATAAAATATTTATCCAGATAAAAATGTAATTTATCAAATCCATTAGATGCCTTTTGGTGCCATTGAACAGCCGGAGAGGCAAACATAAAATTACTTGAAGGAACATAAGTTTTTAGAGTCACATTATTTGACATTGCCTGCATACCATATTCACTTACAAATCTGCCTGTATGCGTTTCAAATGTTTCCCAACCTTCCATTCCCCACCACAAACCCCAGTAATGACTATCGCCTTCTGTCAAGCTTTTCTTATTTCCCCAGCCTAATTTTGGTGATGAGGAAATATACGGTCGACGTCCGTCATATTCATTTACCCAGGCTTTTAAACTGTCTTCAAACAATGTTTTATAGTTGTCCCAAACTCTTGCTGAGTCTGCACCGTGGAGGTTGTATTGGTTTTGCCAACCCCAATTATGCCAGGCTTCGTCTATCTCATTGTTGCCGCACCAAAGCACGATGCAGGGATGTTTTTTCAATCTGTTAATCTGGTAAAAAACTTCTTCTTTTACATTTTGAAAATACACATCGTTTGCAGGGTACATACCGTTTGCAAACATAAAATCCTGCCAAATCATTATACCGAGGCTATCACACAAATCATAAAAATAATCATCTTCATAAACGCCACCGCCCCAAACCCGCAACATATTCATGTTCGCATTTTTTGCAGCCAATAATAATTTTAAATAATCTCTTTTTTGTACGCTTGGCAGGAAAATATTTGCAGGAATCCAGTTGGCACCTTTTACATAAAAAGGCTTTCCATCCTTTTCAAAATAAAATGATTCGCCGATAGAATCTTTTTGTTGGATGAGCTTTGCCATGATTGGCTTGTAAGCTTTTGCTATTTCTTTTTCATTTTCGCCAAATATTAATTGTACACTTTTCCAAATACCACAACTTATAAATGTTGGTCCCCAGTCCCAGCCAAACTGAAATGCAGCTTTTCGGGCATACACTCGATTATTATCCGGCAAAACGAGTGGGAGAGCAGTTTTAGCAATGCTGTCCACAATTTTTTTAGCTGAATGAAAATAAAGTTTCAGCTGATTATTTCCAATTCTAAGAAAAGATTTTACATCCACATTCCAGCCTCGAAACATATTATTGGCTTTCAGCAAAAGTTTACCATTTAAATAAATATCTGCATAAGTATCTAGTCCATCAAATACTAATGCTGCTGATTTGTTTGCTAATTGTTTCGCATCTACAATAAAACTCGTTTTATATATCCAGTCACAGGTATCAATCCATTGCAGCATTTTTTCATTATCTGCATAAAAAGGATCAGCAATAAGTTTGTTCGCTAATAAATCTGTATGAACAGTGCCTGGAACAATAGCTTTGTACCAATGTATATTTTTCGCATTTGTAAATTGCCATTTTTTAGCAAGGTCAATTGTAGTAGTCTGTGCAAATAAATTTGTACATACAAATGAAAGAAGTATAATTTTTAAAAGAGAGTGCATCGTAAAAATTATTAATTCTACAGTGATGTAAGAATATCCGCCATTTGTCTTATTTCTTCTTCATCAACACCCACAGATTGCAAATTTTCATTCATGTTATTATTTAAAGCGTTCATTTTACTTTCTATCATTTTTCTTGCTGAGCTATGAAATTCAACAGCACCAATAATTTCAGCTAACTGTTTTATATTAGATGATCTAACACCACTGCCAGGCATTATGATGATTCTTTCATCAGCCAATTCAATCAGCTTTTTTAAATTGTCTTTTCCTTCCGTAGCTGTTGGGTAAAAACCTGATGTAAGAATCCTTTCAAAGCCACATGCAATAACATCTTCGAGTGCCTGTGTAGGATTTGTAATCCGATCAAATGCTCTGTGAAAAGTAACGCTCATTGGATACGCCAGCTGAACCAAAACTTTACATCTTGTTGTATCAATTGTTGCATTGTCATTTAATATTCCAAATACAACGCCATCACATCCAAGATCTTTACAAACCTGTATATCGGCTTTCATTATTTCAAACTCATCATCACTGTAAAAAAAATCACCCCCACGTGGACGAATGATGGGAAATAAATCGATAGATAAAACTTTTCTTGCAGCTTTAATAAACCCATAAGATGGAGTAGTACCACCCTCGGGAGAATTATCACACAGTTCAATTCTTTGTGCACCTGCAGCTTGAGCTAGTCTGCAACTTTCAATATTAAATGCAATGGTTTCTAAAGTGTATTTCAATAACTGCGTTTTTAAATTTGTTTGACTATAAATTATTCAATGATATATTTTGATTTGATGATTTTATTTTCATCAGCTGTTTTCAAACTGTAAACAAATCCTTTTTGAATAGCATACGCACCGTGCTCTCCTTTTTTACTCATGGCTAAAAAACCTACCTGCAATGTTTTTGCTTTTTCTTTATCTCGGTTTACAATGCGCTCAACTGCTTTTCTACACGCATTTTCAGGGCTATAACCCTGTCTCATAAATTCCACTACGAGGTGTGTTCCGCAAATACGAATGACTTCTTCACCAACACCGCTGCTTGTAGCACAGCCTATTTCATTATCTACAAAAAGCCCTGCACCAATAACCGGCGAATCACCGACACGGCCATGCACTTTAAACGCCATACCACTTGTGGTAACACCTCCACTCATGTTCCCTTTTTTGTCCATTGCCAGCAAGCCCATTGTATCATGATTCACAGTTCCATCATCAAAAAATACCGGAGCAAACGGACCACCGAAAGGCTTTTTGTTTTCAATATTAATTTCAGGCTTGTAATTGTTTTTCTTTAGCCAATCATTATATGCATTTTGTGCATCTTTTGATAATACTTTTGGCTCTTTTGAAAAACCGTTTTCCAACGCAAACTGTTGCGCACCGTTCCCCACAAGTAAAACATGCGGGGAATTTTCCATTACTTTTCTGGCAACAGAAATCGGATGTTTAATATCTTCCATGCCCGCCACAGCACCACAATTTGAATGTTCGTCCATTATACAAGCATCAAGTGTAACAATCCCATCTCTGTCCGGATAGCCGCCAAGACCCACACAACAGTCAATTTTATTTTCAATAGAAATAGCGCCCACTTCAATCGCATCAAGCGCTCTTCCGCCTTTTTCCAAAATCGTCCAAGCTGCCGCATTCACTGCCATGCCGCTATCCCATGTAGATATTACAATAGGCTTATCTGCTGCTGCAAATGATCTTTGTGGATTTACTGACAATGCAGTTAAACCAAGTGAGCTTATTTTCAGAAAATGTTTGCGGTTCATTTTTTTGTTTTAAAGATAGGAAAGTTGCCCTTAGAAAACAGTTTGCTAGAGCGGAAACAAAGAAGGAACCAAATACAAATTTTAAAATAGTATTTTTAATCTTTGTAAAAACTAACACATGCCAGAGATTTTAATAATTGATGATGAAAAGGCTATCAGAAAAACACTTTCCGAAATTTTATCTTTTGAAGGATATACAATTGAAGAGGCAGTAGATGGTGAAGAAGGGTTAAAGAAATTTGGGCTTAAGAATTACGATGTTATTTTATGCGATATCAAAATGCCGAAAATAGACGGCATTGAATTTTTAGAAAAAGCAAAAGCAATTAATGCTGACGTTCCAATCATAATGATTAGTGGACATGGCAACCTTGAAACTGCTGTAGATGCTGTAAAAAAAGGCGCTTTCGATTATATAAGTAAACCGCCTGATCTCAACAGATTACTTATAACACTTCGCAATGCAATAGACCGAACAAACCTTACCGCAGAAACAAAGGTGCTTAAACGGAAAGTTAATAAAATGAATGACATGGTAGGAGACAGCCCTGCCATTGAAAAAATAAAACATACCATTGAAAAAGTTGCGCCAACAGATGCTCGTGTGCTTATTACCGGCGAGAACGGCGTAGGCAAAGAACTAGTGGCAAGATGGATACATGAAAAAAGTAACCGCAATACCGGCCCGATGGTAGAAGTAAATTGCGCAGCAATACCCGGTGAATTAATAGAGAGTGAATTATTCGGCCATGAAAAAGGTTCTTTTACATCTGCTATAAAACAACGAATCGGGAAGTTTGAACAGGCAAATGGTGGTACTTTATTTTTAGATGAAATAGGTGATATGAGTTTAAATGCGCAGGCAAAAGTTTTGCGTGCATTACAGGAAGGAAAGATAACAAGAGTAGGCGCAGATAAAGACATAAGCGTAAATGTAAGAGTAGTAGCAGCTACCAATAAAGATTTATTAAAAGAGGTTGATGAAAAAAACTTTAGGTTGGATCTGTATCACAGGTTGGGTGTTATCATAATTCACGTGCCATCATTAAAAGAAAGAGAAGATGATATTCCAAAACTTGCCATGCATTTTACCAAAATAATTGCTGCGGAATATGGGCAACCAAAAAAAGAAATTGATAAAGATGCGATGGCGCTTTTAAAAAGTTATAATTGGGGAGGAAATATTAGAGAACTACGAAACGTAGTAGAGCGTTTAATTATAATGGGCGGCAAAACAATTACCGCCGATGACGTAAAAACGTATGCTGCGCCTTAAGGTATCAGATAAAACTATATAATTGTTAAAACGCTTCTGTTGTAAATTTCAAATATTACATTTGAAGCTAATAAAAAACTGTTTATGAGTATTGGTTGGATAATTTTTATTGTAGGAGTAATTGGCTGGCACTTTGGGATGTATGGGATGTTTAAAAAAGCAGGTATAGAACCTTGGAAAGCGTTAGTTCCATTTTATAATACCTGGTGCATGGTGGAGAAAATGGAATTGAAAAAATGGTGGTTCTTCTTTCAATTTATTCCCGTAGCAGGCATATTTATTACAATCTGGATTACGATAAAATTTACTGAATATTTTGGGAGATTTGGTTTGGGGCATCATGCTGCAGCTGTGTTTCTTCCTTTTGTATATTTCCCTTATTTAGGTTTTTCTGCCAATGAAAGATATGCAGGAAAAAAAGTAGTAGAAAATTATAAAAAATCCGGAACGAGAGAGTGGATAGATGCCGCAGCTTTTGCTGTCGTGGCCGCAACAATAATTAGAACTTTTGTTTTTGAAGCGTATACCATTCCTACGCCTTCTATGGAGAAGACTTTGCTTGTGAATGACTTTTTATTTGTGAGTAAATTTTCTTACGGACCACGCATACCGAATACGCCAATTGCAATGCCTTTTGTGCATCATACTATGCCTTTTGTAGCTGTAAAATCATACACAGAAGCAGTACATATTTCTTATACAAGATGGCTGGCAACACCAGTAAAAAGAAACGATGTAGTGGTCTTTAATTTTCCGGTAAATGACACATTAATTAATGATCCGATTATTGATGGCCAACAACAATTTGGGAGCCAGACAACTTATTATGAGGTAGTACGTGAAATTGGAAGAGATGAAACCTGGAATAGGTATGGTTCAGAAATTATTACAAGACCCGTTGATAAAAGAGAAAATTTTATAAAAAGATGTGTTGCAGTTGGTGGAGACGTACTGCAGGTTATAAATGGTAAAGCAACTGTAAACGGTCAACCACAGCCGGTCTTTCCGGAATCTGAACGTTACTCAATTATGAATGTTCCTGCAAACAGTTATTTAGATAAAGAAAACCTTGCTGCAATGGGCATCAATGCTCGTTTTGATCAATATGATGTAAGGCAGATCGATCAATCTAATTGGCTTGTAAATATTACAAACGAAGAAAAAACAAAATTGAAATTACCTGCAGGTTATACGATTACAGATTACATAATGGCACCGGATAAAAAACTGTTTCCATATTACGATTCATCAAATCACTGGTCGGCAGATAACTATGGCCCAATTACAATTCCACAAAAAGGTGCAACTATACAATTAACGCCTGATAATCTAATTCGCTACCAGCGTTGTATAGAAGTGTACGAAGGAAATAAATTTGAAAACAGAAATGGTCAGTATTTTATTAATGATGTTGCTTCTACTTCTTACACATTTAAGATGGATTATTTTTGGATGATGGGAGACAACAGACATAATTCTCTTGACAGCAGGTATTGGGGCTTTGTGCCCGAAGATCATGTTGTAGGTAAAGCATCATTAATCTGGTTTAGCTGGGAAGGTGGACCAAGATGGAAAAGATTATTTAACAGTATCAAATAATAAATTATTACATAACTTTAATTTAAGAAAAAATCCTCTCAGCAATATGCAGAGAGGATTTTTTGTCTCACTTACTTTTCATTTTAAACGGGCAATAAGTTTTATAAAATGCCTACACGTTCTTTAAAAGCAATACACAATGAAGAAACAACATAGCTTTGGTTTTGAAATATATAATGACATTAGTGAATTAAATAAAGAGGATGCTTCGTTAATGGAAGAAGCAAGAAAGACAACGCAAAAAGCCTACGCACCTTACAGTAATTTTCTGGTTGGAGCAGCAGCATTGTTTAATAATGGCCAGAAAGTATTTGGTACAAATCAGGAAAATGCTTCTTATCCCGTTGGGATTTGTGCAGAGCGGGTTTTGCTAGCCTCCGCAAGTATGTTGCAAACAGATGAACCAATAAAAACCATGGCTATCAGTTACAACAATCTTTCAAGAGTTGGTGGTAGCGATAGACCAATTTCTCCCTGTGGTATGTGCAGACAAAGTCTCGCAGAGTACGAAGAACGGACGTCTCAGTCAATGAGGTTAATACTATCCGGTATGGAAGGGAAAGTAATAGTTATTGAAAGCGCATCTCAATTGTTGCCTTTTTCATTTGGGAGTGAAAGTATGAAATAAGTAATTGAAAAAATATCAACCGATTTTATTTCCATTTTCCGTTTGTCTTTCAGGCTGTAATAAAACAATATTTTTATCTGAATTATAAATACCAAGCACAAGGCATTCACTGAGGTAATTGGCAATTTGTTTTGGAGGAAAATTAATTACGGCAATTATTTGTTTGCCGATTAATTCATCGCATTTATACAATGTTGTTATCTGTGCAGATGAGTTTTTAATTCCTTCTGTTCCAAAATCTATTTTCAGTTTGTAGGCTGGTTTTTTAGCTTTTTCAAAAGGCAGAGCTTCGACAATTGTTCCGCTTCGCATATCAAGCTTTTCAAAATCCTCCCATGTTATCATATGTCAGTAATTTTTACAACGGCTTCTAAATTTATTGTACCAAAAATATGAGGGAACATTTCATTTACAGAGGGAGCTAATTCATACTTTATCTCAGCTTTTAACTTGGCTTCATCGATATGCAATAAAAGAAGATCAGTTTTACCTTTGTAGTATCTTTCTATTACGCCAACTACCTGAATATCGGTACTGTTGTGGATGAATCCTTCTGTATACAGAGAAGGCTCATCAAAAAATCCTTTTATAATTGCAACTTCCCAATCATGTTTGTTTGTTACATGGTATATCATACTACCATCATTTCTATCAAGGAATTAATTTCTTTTATTTTAGTGTATTGGGCTTCAGTCTCGTAGCATTTTTTTAATTCAGATAACAACAAAATAATTATGGATTTGTTATTGAAAGGTTGAAAAAAAGAGGAGGTAGGAGGGAGTGACATTTTTTTAAAATAATTCTCTACATCTTTATGAGAATACATTTGTCCATTAACGGGGTCAATATAAAATTTAATTTTTTCGGAGGCATGTCCTCTTGGGTTTAATATATCGTAATGCTGATCAAAATAACCGAGTATAAATTGTGTTGGAATATTTATAGCATATACAGGCACGTCGAGCAAACCAAAAAGTATTAATAAAAGCGCACCATTACCAAATGCATTGCCCTTGTGTAATTCAAGGGTCTTATCCAACAAAAAACCATCAACGTTGTTATAATTAATTTCAATTCCTTTTTGTTTGTAATAATTATAAACAATACTGCCAATAACATTTATTTGTTCCATCGGAGTTAGATAGCTGTTCATTTCCAGCCAAATATTTCTCCTTAGTTTTTCAATTTCTTTAAATATAACAGTGTTGTCCATTTCAGGATGCACATATTTGGAAAGCAATAAACAACCGGCAAGTAAATCAGGAGTGCCCGAAGACCATTTTAAAAAATCTTCTTTTATGTCTTCGAAGTGAAGACGTTTGATGATTGAATCTATTTTTTGTTGTTGTGCAGGATTAACAATGGTTTCGCTGTAATTTTCCAGATTGGCAATAATATCTTTTCCGAAAGAAATGATTTTGTTGCTTACACTTTCGTAAACATTTTCATCAGGATCTTCAATCAGCCTCAGGAGTGCCTGTATTTCTTTGTTTTCCTGCATTAGTTTAGTATTTGGTTAAATTCTGCATCCAAGGAAATGTTATTGGGGCGTCTTTTGCTCAAAGCTAAATTTTCTTCTTCATTTTTACAAGTCCTTTGGGAATAATAATTGCCTGTATCGAATTTCCAAACAAATAGTAATAGTGCTTTGTTTCTGTTTTTTAATGGTGGCACTTCGAAAATATTTCCTTTCAGTAAATTTCGTTCTGATTATCAATTAAGTATCTGCTGCGATAAGGAAAGTTTCGCTAAAAATTAATTCATTTTCAGGATTTCCATTTATATTTTTTTGCTGATTATTTTCTGCAGAACAACCGTCAAATTAAGGAAAAATGCGGAAATAAAAATTAGTTTATAGATATAGATAGTTAAAATATTGGATGAACTTATGCCACCTACCAAATACAAAACAATTAAAAAAGCAATTAAAAGCCACTTTGTTTTAAAAAAGTGAGCCTCCGTTTCTTTTTACCTTCCTCCCAAATACCTGCGTATAAAACTGATATAATCTTCTTTGCTGATGGTATATTGTAAGGAGACCATTATTTTTTTCGGGTGGCTGCTTTTTTAGGTGCTGCTTTTTTAGCTGCTGGTTTTGTAGGTGCCTTCTTTTTTGCAGTAGCTTTTTTATCAAAGGCTTTTGGATCTTGGGTCAATATCATTTTTTTGATGCTGTCCAATTCTAATGCTGCAAGTTCTGCGGCAGAATATTTACCATTGGCACCGTTACCCAAAACTTTTAATTTCTTTTTGTTGAATTTGATGATTGGTCCCCACTGTCCGT
>JANXTN010000231.1 GCA_025352435.1 Ferruginibacter sp.
ATAATTCTTAACGGAGATGATTGTAAATACTTTGCTGCACCTCTTTTTCCTTCGGTAAATAAATCAGATGATGCGTTAAAAGTTTTTACAGGGTTTTCAAGCGCTGTTTGTATAGAACTTTGACGAGAATCTGTGAGGGACATGTAAGTAGGTGTTTGGATCGCAAGGCCCAGACGGATGTATTCTTTTGCTCTGTAAATTAAGCCCAGCTTGGCATTTAAACCTGCGCCTTTAGTAGTAAAATTGTCATTAAAAGTAAATGATTTAAATCGATTGTTGATATTCTTCGATGTATCGCTTTCTGTAAAAACTGTATTGCTTTCATAATTTACTATCGGTATTGCCACAGATACACCCCACAATAATTTCTTTCCATCATTTCCTGCGTAAGTAAAACCAAGCTCATACAAACCACCTTTTGTAGTCTTCGTCATTTCCTGTTGCAATGCCTGACCTGCATCCAAAATATATTCAGGCGCTGCTTTAATTATGAGGTTAGTTCCGTTGCGTACCGTATCTATTAGATACGTGTATAATGCAGGCGCAGCTGTATATGGGGCAATGCTGTTTGTATTCAAAACATTGTCGATGCTCGTATTCAATCTTTTAAATTCTTCTGCAAACTGCTCACTAAAGGAACTGTAATTATTTAACCCTTTAAAATGAACAAGGTTATTAAAGTTTGCAGTTTGTGTTATAGCAAAAGAAAATGCATTCGTTTTTTTATCATCAAATCGGTTGGGAACTGCTATCACTAATCCCGCAGGAGCAAAGTTAAACTGGTTGCTTTTCTCATTAATGGTGTTTCCTCTGTAGCTGGTATTTCCTTTTTTAAAAACATAACTACCACTAATTGTTGCTTCCATTGTTTTGTAAAACCCTATCCCCGCAGGATTAACAAAATTAGAAGTTATATCTCCACCGAGAGAACCTATAGCCCCACCAATAGCTAAGGAACGGGCTGTACCGTTTTGCGGGTACCAGCTGTAACGAATGGCATCTTCAGGTACCTGAGCGAATGTATGCGTCACAAAAAAAAGTGTTGCAAGGGATAAAATTTTCTGCATAAAGTATTGGTTACTTTTTAAAAGCAATATTATTTTAAATAAAAATCTTGAATTATTGCCCTCTTGGTGGCCTTGGGATATTAGTGCCTGTAGACTTCGGTGTACTGCTACCACTACCACTGTTGTTATTATTGTTATTACTTGAAGAAGGCGTATACGAACGATTTTCATTGTACGTTCTGGTATCGTATCTGGGCGTTTGATAGGTTTGATTATTGCTGTTATTATAACCTCTAACACTTATCGTTCTCGAACTAGATGCTGATTTTGAAGCTGTGTAACTGGAAATTGTATTGCTGTACGAAGCAAGATTTGTTTTACGAATGGTTGTAATTTTTGGATTAACAAATACCGCACTTTGTCCGTAGACAGGGTAGGTGCAATAGTACGGATTGTAGTAATACCCGTAGTTGTAGCCATAATTATATGGATGGTAAGAATAATTATAATCATATCGATCATCTAATGATCTCCAACGGTAATCGTAGGCAGCCATGCGGATTTGCCTTTCTTCATAGACGTTATCTAACTTTTCGTAACGGTTGTTATTTTCTACCGCCACAGTTCTTGGCTTTGAGTAATATAAATCATCTGGGGTTTGTCCGCTTTTATAAACTGCACTGCAGGAAGCAAATATTACTACACTTAATACAAGTAAAACGTTTTTCATTGTGTTTATTTTAGCCCAATAAAGTTAACTGTAAAGGATGAATACTTTAATCATAGGGACTTTGACTGCGCAAATTTTGATGTTAAAGATGTGCTAATCCTAAAAGTTAGGATGGCTAAACCCGGAAAGAATTTATTTAATAAAAAAATCCCCACAGAAAACTGTAAGGAT
This sequence comes from Ferruginibacter sp., assembly GCA_025352435.1. Classification (GTDB taxonomy): domain Bacteria; phylum Bacteroidota; class Bacteroidia; order Chitinophagales; family Chitinophagaceae; genus Ferruginibacter. Next base: position 1,909 of record JANXTN010000231.1, read on the forward strand.
TTTTTATTGGGTGCCCACGAAAGGAACAATATTATTTGTTAATACCCTTTCTAGTAAAGGCTTTTGACTTTTTTATTAATTTGATGTAACAACCATGTAACAAAAATTAGAAAATACGGTCGTGCTCTATGAGTTCATTTAATATGTTTTTAGGTTTAAGATAAAATACTAGGGTATTAGTCTGAATTTTTATTTCTCTCTAATTCTTTAGTTGCTATTATTATAATTCGATACCAAAAAAAACAAAAAGCTGCGAAAAAAATTTGTTCACTAAATAGAAAATGAAATTTCGTGATGTAAAAACCAAATATCGATGGTAGTCCGAAAAATAGCATAAAAAGATAAAACCATGCTAACAACGAAATTTTTTTATTGCTCATGATAATTGGTTGTCACTAACGTTAGTGCTTGGCTGTTACTTCGTTTTAGAAAAAGCATTTACTAAATTTCATAAAGGTAAAAGCAGAATTGAAC
>JANXTN010000242.1 GCA_025352435.1 Ferruginibacter sp.
TGAGCGATTGTCTGCATATTCATAGTGATGAGTAGTGTTTTACTACCCATATTCGCCCCTGCAGCCGCAGCTTCACAGCCAGCATGGCCGGCTCCAACAACTATAATATCGTATTTTGGAAACATGGGTGCAAAGGTACGAAGCGCATTGCCTTCTCATAAATAGTGGACTATCCGAACTTTTTCAATATTTCCTTTTCAAGTAAAATATCACTTAATGTTCTGCCTTTATTTAATTGTGCAAACTCACTTGCATTTAGAAGAGATATTGTTTCGAATTCCTGCTTTCTTTCTATAATGAAACTTTCCAGTTTTGGCTCAGAGACGATATTAGAAATCTCAATTTGTTCAATTTTAGCTAGCATTTTAGCGCAAAAGGAATATTGCGTCTTTTCATAAAGAGCCTCAAAATAAGATTTCACAGCTATCACATCAATCCTATTTCCCCGCACCTTATTCAAATCTATTTTTTCAACTCTTACATTAATAAAATTCCAGGCTAGCTTTAAATCTTCGTCATTATTGAAATCGAAGTAGGCAATAGGCACTATATGATCGAACTGCCACTCCTTTGCAAAGTTGGTCCAGTTTAAACTTCCTGTAAATTGGATTTCTATCCATTGTCTAAAGCTTTCTATATTTAAACCAAAGTACATCGCATAACCCTCACTAGCATTTCTTTCTAAAACATATCTCCTTAAAGCTTGCTGCCATTTTCTTTTCTCCCTAAATTTTAATACAGCTTCAGTTACTTCTTCCTTTGGTGTCCATTTTTTTCTAGGCATATATCTTTTGTTTCAGGCTGAAACGGGATTCGTGGAACATCGTTGTTAGAACAAACATAATGTTTCGGGCTGAAACAGTGATTCGTGGAACTAAGCTTTTAAATAAAGACTGAGGTATTCATTCTCCTTTTCCCGCATACGCTTAATATCATTTGAGGTCTTGTCTTTAAAACCAGAAAGATGTAATGCCCCATGAAAAACTACTCTGAGGAGTTCTGTTGAAAATTTAGTCTGAAGGAATATTGCGTTGTCTTTCACTCTATCTACACTAATATATAGCTCACCTATAGTTTGGTTTGAATTTGGATCGCTTAGATCAAAAGTTATTATATCGGTGTAGTAATCGTGTTGAAGGTGTCTCTTGTTTATCTCTAACAAGTACTCATCAGAACAGAAAATAATATCAATAGACTGCAATGATTTCCCTTCCTTCCTAAAAAGCTGATGTAAGAACAATTTTAGGAATTTTCTCTTTTTTAAAACAACAGGTTGTAACACATGAAATACTACAGACATAAAATTATTTATAGCGATAAATTAAGCGGAGTGTAAATGGTAATTTTACCAATTCTAAATTTGAATGAAGTACTAATGTATAAAAAGTTATCTGAAATTAAAATTGGCAAAGAGGTCATCATTAGGGCTTTTGAGAACGATGAAATATTTCTGAAGTTGATGGAAATGGGATGTGTGCCCGGCGAAAAGATCATTATAGAAAAGATTGCTCCTTTTAAAGATCCTATCTCAGTTTCGGTTGCGGGTTATACATTAAGCTTAAGATTAAATGAAGCAGAACACATTTTGGTTGAAGAAATTTAAGAAATTAGATTATGAATATTGGACTATACTTTGGTTCTTTTAATCCAATACATATTGGACATTTAATTGTTGGAAGCCACATTGCTAACAATACTGAAGTTGATGAAGTCTGGTTTATTGTGTCTCCTCAAAATCCTCTAAAAGAATATCCCTCTTTATTAAATGAGCAACATAGATATTCCTTAGTAAAATTGGCTGTAGAAGATGAAAAAAAGTTGAAAGCAAGTAATGTAGAATTTTCTATGCCGAAACCTTCTTACACTATCGATACCCTTGTTTATTTATCAGAAAAATACAAGCAACATCATTTCATTTTGATTATTGGAAGTGACAGTTTTTTAAACTTTGAGAAATGGAAAAATTATAAACAAATAATATTTAATTATAATATATTAATATATCCTCGGGCTAATTTTCCGGTCAACAAAGAATTGCCCGAAACTATTAAAGTTATTAATGCTCCCTTGATTGAAATATCATCAACACAAATAAGAAAAAATATAAAGGAAAAAAAGTCAATTAGATACCTCGTAACAGAAAAGGTAATGGAAGAAATAGAATTAAGGGGATATTACAAATCAAAATTAGAAAACCCATCCTAACAGCACACAACAAATCACGATTATGGGGGGCGGAACTTTTGTGTATTTTAAGAAAAAGAAAGTTGTTCCAATAACAAGTAAACTAAGTACTCCTGAAAATTGGTTGTTATAAAAATTCATACCGTGCAAAAGATATGCGGCGGCCGCCGCCATCAATCCCACTACTACAGCATTTATACCTTCAAGCGCCCTATAGACTGCAACAAATTTTTTTAAATATTGCCACACCGGAAAAAAGAAAAGTACCAGTAAAGCACTGGGAAGAAAAATGGCTACAGACCCGATAATACACCCAAGCAATTGATAAGAAAAACCGCTATTTTTTAAAGCCATGCCTCCTGTAAAAGATGCTACTGAAAATACAGGACCGGGAATTGCTCTTACAAAACCGTATCCTGTAAGTAAGTCATTTCTCTCTACTCTCAAAGCATAAGGATTGGTTTCTATTACATTTTTACTCATGGGCCGTTCAACATATTGATCAAGCATCATTGGCAATAAAACATCTCCTCCACCAAAAACAAAACTGCCGAAACGATAAAAATTTTCAAAAAGATTATATGCTTTTCTGTTTTCCCATTGTTGCTTTCTGGCAGTTTCACTCATTACTCCTGCGATAATAAAAATAAAAGCAAACAACCATATATTGGTCCATCGTATTTGCCTGGGTTTTATAACTTCCTTCTCGGGGATCCTTTTGCTACTAAGACTTGTAGCTATTCCACCTATAATAATTAATACAGGAAAAACCCATGGAGTTTTAAAAAAGACATAAGTTATAACGGTAGCAAAAACCATTATTGCGAACGTAATAAAATTGGTAATAGATATCCCGTATGCTCTAAAAACAGCAAACAACAGAAACCCAATTGCCATAGGTTGTACGTATTTAAAAAGATTTGCTGTTAAGTTTTTTGCTGGAAAAAAAGTTAGCAAAAAAGACAATGCGCCCATCATAATACAAGCAGGTAATATCCAGATAATTAAAGTTAATACTGCCAAAGAAACACCGCCTCTTTTAAAACCAATCAACGTAACAGTTTGCGTGCTACTGGCTCCTGGCAATAACTGACAAAAAGAATTGTATTCAATCAACTCTTCTTCACTTATATAATTCTTTTTTACAACAAAGGTTTTAAGCATCATGCCCAAATGCCCTTGAGGCCCACCAAATGCTGTGAGACTGTAAAAAAAAACTGTTTTTAAAAAGGGTATATGTCTAAATATATTCAAGTGTAGATAGTTGAACCAAATATAAAAACATTTTGTACAAAATAACAGATACAAAAAAACCACAAACGAATCTGTGGTTTTATCTTTTGTCTTTTATCTAAAATCTTAATTCTTATTTCTTCAATCCAATCTCTCTCAAACGCTCATCAAGGTATTCACCTGCAGTTGCATCTTCGTATGCAACTGGATGCGCTTCATCTACACAAGTATCTAAGCAACGCAGACTCATGCAACTGCGGGGATGTAAGAAAAATGGTATTGAGAAACGACTTGTGTGCCACAACTCTCTTTTAGGATTTACAACTCTATGAGTAGTACTCATTAATTTGTTATTTGTGAAACGTTGCAACATATCTCCAACGTTTACAACGATCTGTTCGGGTAAAGAAGTTACTGCAACCCATTCCCCCTGCTTGGTCAATATCTCTAAACCGTCAGCAGAAGCACCTACGAGAAGCGTAATGAGGTTTATATCCTCATGTTGCTCCGCACGTATGGCACTAGCCGGTTCATGCGTAATTGGAGGGTAATGAATAGCTCTCAAAATACTGTTGCCATTGTGCACTAAACCATCAAAATAATGTTCATCTAAACCAAGGTACAATGCAATAGCCTGCAACAAAGCTGTTCCACTTTTTTCAAATGCACGATAAGCATCATCAAAAGTTTTATTAAACGTGGCCACCTCACCTACCTGTACGTTTGCAGGATAATCTTCTTCTTTAAAATTGTCTCTTGGCACTTGCCCGTACTGAAAAAACTCTTTTAAGTCCGGGGCATCACTTCCTTTTGCATGCTCTTTACCAAAACTCGTGTAACCACGTTGCCCAGCAAGCTCAGGTATTTCATATGTTTTTTTTTGATCTAACGGCAAAGAGAAAAATTCCTGCACGTATTTATACAAATCGGCAATCAACTCATCTGGCACTCCATGATTTTTAACTGCTACAAACCCCACTTCCTCATAAGCCTTACCTAACTTTTGTACAAAATCATTTTTCCTTACAGGATCGCCACTAAGGAAATCCGCTAAATCAATTGAAGGGATAGACATTTTTAATAGAATATTTATAAATTATCAATTATAAATTTACAACTGTAAATGTATTTATTTTTGTGGAAAACGAGTGGATAATCCTGGAAATTTTAGAGCACTATCCGAAGTACAATAATCAACATTGATACCTTGCTATCAGCTTTATGAATGCACTAAAACTTCTGTTTTCTCTTATAGAGAAAATATTCACCATTGACACCTCACAAACTTAATCTAGCACTTATCTCCAGCATTCTCTCTATAGGTTTTTTAGCAGCTTCTCTCAAACCGGCTTCCATGGTAACTTCAGGCAATTCATACTTCATGCATAGGTATAATTTTTCAAGCGTATTTAATTTCATATACGGGCAGTCATTACAAGCACAGGTATTTTGCGGTGGCGCAGGTATAAAAGTTTTATGCGGACTTCTCTTTTGCATTTGATGCAGTATGCCACTTTCCGTAACTACAATAAATTCCTGCGAATCGCTTTTTTCAGCATATTTTAAAATACCGGTAGTACTTCCAATATAATCTGCCAATGCCAATACAGGCGCTTCGCATTCAGGATGCGCAATGACCTTAGCATTAGGATGACGCACTTTCAGCTTTACAATTTTCTCCATGCTAAAAATCTCATGAACCATACAAGCCCCATTCCACAACAACATATTTCTTCCTGTTTGTTTATTTATCCATGCACCAAGATTTTTATCCGGGGCAAATATTATTTTTTGGTCCGCAGGTAAACTCTCCACTATGGCCTGAGCATTACTGCTGGTGCAAATTATATCACTCAAAGCTTTCATACCTGCACTGCAGTTTATGTATGTTATAACAATATAATCTGGATGCTTTTCTCTGAAAGCCTTAAACAAAGCGGGTGGTGCACTATCGCTTAAAGAGCAACCCGCATTTAAATCAGGCAACAAAACCTTTTTATGTGGGTTTAATATTTTAGCAGTCTCCGCC